>JAUNGO010000063.1 GCA_030524475.1 Eggerthellaceae bacterium
CCCATCGCCAGAATCACCGTGGCGGCGCCGCTCACCGCGTCGCCGCCCGCGAAAACGCCCGGCACCGACGTGACGCCCGTTTCCTCGTCGATGACGATGAGGTTGCGGCTCGTAGTGTCAAGCCCCGGCGTGGTTTGCGCGATGAGCGGGTTGGTCTTGTTGCCGATGGCAATCACGTACATATCGCACTCGATCACGTGGTTCGAGCCCTCCACCGCGCGCGGGCGGCGACGCCCGCCCTCGTCGGGCTCGCCGAGTTCCATGTCGACCACTTCCACGCCCGTGAGCCACCCCTGCTCGTCGCCGTGCAGCTTCACCGGGTTCGTGAGCGTCGAGAACTCGATGCCCTCTTCTTCCGCATGGCGAATCTCCTCGGCGCGCGCGGGCATCTCGGCGCGGCCGCGACGGTACACCACCGTCACCTCGGCGCCGAGGCGCTTGGCGGTGCGCGCGGCGTCCATCGCCACGTTGCCGCCGCCGACCACCACGCACTTTTGCCCCGAGAACACCGGCGTGTCGTACTCGGGGAACTTGTACGCCTTCATCAGGTTCACGCGCGTGAGCAGCTCGTTCGCCACGCACACGCCGTTTAGGCCCTCGCCCTCGATGCCCATGTAGCTGGGCAGGCCCGCGCCCGTCGCCACGAACACCGCGTCGAAGCCGCGCTCGCCGAGAAGCTCGTGCACGTCGAAGAGTTTGCCCACCACCGTGTTGACCTCGAACGTCACGCCGAGCTCCTCGATGGCGGCCACCTCGCGCGCCACCAGGCTTTTCGGCAGGCGGAACTCGGGGATGCCGTAGGTGAGCACGCCGCCCACCTCGTGCAGCGCCTCGAACACCACCACCTCGGCATTGAACTTCGCGAGCTCGCCCGCGCACGTGAGCGACGCGGGACCCGAGCCCACCACCGCCACGCGCTTGCCCGAAAGGTCGGTGCCGGGCTCAATCACGGGAACGGCCTTGCCGCCGAGCGGCGTGGCCTCGTCTGCGTGCG
This sequence comes from Eggerthellaceae bacterium, assembly GCA_030524475.1. Lineage (GTDB taxonomy): Bacteria > Actinomycetota > Coriobacteriia > Coriobacteriales > Eggerthellaceae > CAAEEV01. The sequence goes on from JAUNGO010000063.1 coordinate 995, forward strand.
CCTCCGCCTCGGCGTCCTTGGCTGCCGCCGCGCGCTCGGCAAACGCCCGCGCGCGCTCGGCGCGGCGGGTCGCCAGCGCGTCGGCCGCCTCCTGCGCGTGATCGCTCGCCCAGTCGGCGATGAAGCGCTCCAAGCGCCCGATGCCCACCGGCTCGCCGCCCTTCTTGCCGCGCATGCACACGCCCTCGCACTGCGACTCCTGCGGACACACGCGCCCGCAAATGGCGGGCAGGGCGTTGGCGTCTTTCACCGCCGCGTACGCGTTGGCGAAGTCGCGCCGCGCGATGTGCCCGATGAACTCGCGGATGGGCACGCCCACAGGACAGCCCGCCACGCACGGCTTGGAGTTGCACTGGATGCAGCGGCGCGCCTCGTTCACCGCGCGGTCGGCGTTGTAGCCGAGCGACACCTCGGAGAACGTGTGCGCGCGCTCGAGCGGGTCGAGCACCGGCATGGGAGTTTTGTAGCCCTGGCGGTTGTAGTTGAACATCTGCGCCATCGTTTACTCCCCCTCGCCCGCGTACACCGCTTGGCCCGCGCCCGTCGCCTCGGCGTGGCTCGCCGCCCGCGCCGCCTCCTCGCGCGCCAGCTTCGCCTCCATGGCCGCGCGCACCTTCGCCGCCTTCTCGGGCTCCATGGCAGCAAGCTTGGCTTCCATCTCGGGATCGAGCGTGATGCGCGCCGCCCGCCGCGGGGTGGCGCCGGCTGCGCCCGCACCCTCGCCAGCCGCAGCGCTCGCGCCCGCAACCTGCGCCGCACGCTTCGCCGCCGCCACGTCGCAGTCGCGCGCCTCGGCCGCCAAGCGCTTCGCCATCTTCTTGCGCGCCGATCCCTCGTAGGCGCGATACATCACGCCGCGCCGCATGGCGTCGTCGTAGTCGACCAGGTGCCCGTCGAAGTCGGGGCCGTCCACGCACGCGTGCAGGTACTCGTCGCCCACCTTCACGCGGCAGCCGCCGCACATGCCCGTACCGTCGATCATCAGCGGATTCATGGACACGAGCGTTTTGATGCCGTGCTCGCGCGTGGTGGCCGCCACGAACTTCATCATAACGATCGGCCCCACCGCCAGCACCAAGTCGTAGTTCGCGCCTTCCTCGATCCAGCGCTTGAGCGGCTCGGTGACCACGCCCTTGTTGCCGTTTGAGCCGTCGTCGGTCATGATGATCGAGCGGCTTGAGCACGCCTCGATCTCGTCTTTCAGAATGACGAGGTCTTGCGAGCGGAAGCCTGTGATCACGTCGACCTCGCAACCGTGGTCGTGCAGCCACTTCGCCTGCGGGTACGCGATGGCGGTGCCCAAACCGCCGCCGACGACGCACGCGCGGCGTGCGCCCTCAAGCTCGGTCGGGTTGCCGAGCGGCCCCACGAAGTCGAGCAGCGCGTCGCCCGCGCGCAGCGTGGCAAGCCGCATGGTGGTGGCGCCGACCGCCTGGAACACGATGGTCACCGTGCCCGTCTGCGGGTCGGCCTCGTTCATAGTCAGCGGGATGCGCTCGCCCTCCTCGTCGATGCGCAGCATGATGAACTGCCCCGGCTTGATCTTGCGCGCGATTTCGGGCGCACGCACAACCATGCGCGTGACCTCGGCGTTCAGCGCTTCCACGCTCTCTATGGGATACATAGGCGTCTTGCCCCTTCGTCGTATGCTTAAAGCGAAGCCGCCCGCCTGCGCGCTGCCTCAACCGACCCCAACGACCTCGGCAACCCCTTGCGCAGGAAACGCTCCGCAATTTGGAATCTCCTAGTATAGCAAAAGCATCATTCGGCGAACGCGCCAATTTGATCTCCCAGCGGCCTTCGAAAACATAGGAAAATTATGCGCCCGCAACGCATCCGCTGCACGCTTCGCCCACTCTCGTGTCGTTTTTCATATGCAATGTGCAACGTGAAAAAGCCCGTCAACAAAAAAGTATCGAAATGTGCAATTGGCTTGGCCGACAAAAGCATTTTGACAGCCAGATTCGGCGCCACGGCAGCGTTTTCGCAGATCGGCAAATGCAAAGACAGGCAGATGCCTGGTTTTGCCGCACTCATATTGCACATTTCGTGCACATTTTTCAGCCGCGCATTTCAACAATGCACATTTCTTTGCTTTTTGCCATTCCGCAGGCCTAGAACGGGGATGCGCGGAAGCGCACGAACGCGCGCAGCCCTTTGTTATACGAGCGCCGCTTGCACGCTGGCCGCTATGCCCTCGGCATCAAGCCCCAAATCGTGCAGAAGCAGGTCAGTTTTACCCTGGAGAACGTATTGGTCGCGAATGCCAAGCACGCAGGTGCGCACGTCGGCGCCCATCTCGGAGAGCACCTCGAGCACGCCTTCGCCGGCGCCGCCCGCCACAATGCCCTCCTCGACCGTGACCACCAGCCGCGTGCGCGCCGCCTCCGCGACGGCCTCGCGGTCGAGCGGCTTCACCCAGCGCATATCGACCACGCGCACGTTGATGCCGCGCTCCGCCAAAAGGTCGGCCGCCTCCACAGCGGGTACTGCCATGTGGCCGAACGCGAGGATGGCCGCATCGGGCTGGGCACCGCCCGCCGAAGAGCCGCCGCTCGCCGCCGAGTTGTTGCCCGCGCTCGCCGCCGAACTGCCGCCCGCCGAAGAGCCCTCGTTCGCACACACGGCACCGCCGTCCGCAGGCACGCCCTCGCGCACCACGCGCGCGCGGCCCACCTCAAACGCCTGCGGCACCTTTGGCACGTGCGCGCCGACGCCCGCGCCGCGCGGGTAGCGAATGGCGAAAGGCCCGCCGAGCAAAAGCGCCGTGTGCAGCGCGCCCGCCAGCTCCGCCTCGTCCGACGGCGCGAGCACCCTCATGTTCGGCACCATGCGCGTGTACGCCAAATCGAACATACCGTGGTGCGTGGGGCCGTCGTTGCCCACCAAGCCCGCGCGGTCGAGCGCGAACACCACGTCGAGCTTCGGCAGCGCCACGTTTACCACCATCTGGTCGAACGCGCGCTGCATGAAGGTGGAGTACACCGCCACCACGGGCTTTTTGCCGCCGATGGCCAAACCGCTCGCCATGCCGACGGCCTGTTCCTCGGCAATGCCCACGTCGATGAAGCGATCGGGATAGGCCGCCGCGAAGGGCTTGAGCCCCGTGCCGCCCTCCATCGCCGCCGTGATGGCCACCACGTCGGGGTTTTCCGCCGCCTCGCGCACGAGCGCCGCGCCAAAGGTCTCAGTATAGGTTGGCGCCGCCGCCTTCGGCGCGGTGGACAAACCCGTGGCAATGTCGTAAGGCCCCACGCCGTGGAAGCGTTCCGGGTCTTTGCGCGCAGGACCGTAGCCCGCGCCCTTCTTCGTCACCACGTGCATGAGCACGGGCGCGTCCATCTCCAGCACGAGCGAAAGCGTTTCGCGCAGCTCGTGGATGTCGTGCCCGTCGATGGGCGCGGTGCACACGATGCCGAGCTGCTCGAAGATCATCGAATGAGGGATGACGAACTGTTTCATCGACTCCTTCATGTTCTTGCCCAGCTGCGCCATGGCGCGTCCCGCCGCGCCGCTCGACTCCAGGCGCTCCTGCAGCGCGTCGCGCGCGCCGCGGTATTGCGTGGTGGTGCGCATATTGCCGAGGTGCTTCATGAGCGCGCCGACGTTGCGCGAGATCGACATTTCGTTGTCGTTGAGAATAATCACAAGCGGGAGCTGCTCTTGCCCCATGTAGTTGAGCGCCTCGAACGCCATGCCGCCCGAAAGCGCCGCATCGCCGATGAGGGCGACGATCTTCTCGTCGGTGCCCTTCAAGCGCCGCGCCTTCGCGAGCCCCGTCGCCACCGAAAGAGAGTCGGACGCGTGCCCCGAGGGATGCACGTCGTAGGGGCTCTCGCTCGGTCGCGGGAAGCCCGAGATGCCGTGGTAGCTGCGCAGGGTGCTGAACGCGTCGCGTCTGCCGGTGACCAGCTTGTGCGCGTACGCCTGGTGCCCCACGTCGAAGATGAGCTTGTCTTTGGGGGCGTTCAACACGCTGTGGGCGGCCAGGATGATCTCAACCGCGCCGAGCGACGACGCCACGTGCCCGCCCGTGACCGACGTGGTGGCGATGATCTGCTCGCGGATTTCCTGCGCCAGGATGCGCAGGTCCTCCTCGGTCAGGGCTTTGAGATCGGACGGCGCGTTTACCGCGTCGAGGATACGGCTATTCCTCATGGAAACCCTCCTCGCTGTGCCTTGCCACCGCCTCCGCCGGCTTTGCGTCCGCACCCGTGCCCACAGGCGCGTCGGCGCCCGCGCCCGCATTCGCGCCCGCCGCCTGCGCCGCGCCCGCGGCGTCCGCAGCACCTTCCGCGTCTGCCTCGTTGAGCGCCTCCGCCGCTTCAAGGGCGTCCTGCTCGCTCATGTCGCACGCGGAAAGCCCCAGCTTGACGGCCTCCTCGTACAGGGAAAGCGCCTCGTCGAGCGTGACGCCCTCGGCATTGACCTCGTCGACGATCTGCTCCAGGCGGGCGCGCACCTCGTCGAAGGTGCCGTGCTGCGCGTCCATTACGCGTCGACTTCCTCGCTGGGGGCGGGGCTCGCCTCGGCGTGCGGCTCCTCGCCTTCCGTCTGCGCCGCGTCCGTCGCGTCCGCCTCGCCTTCCGCGCCAGCCACGCCCGCGCCGTCGCCATCGGTCCCCTCGAGCTGCTTGGCGATGCGCCCGAGCACGCCGTTCACGAAGCGCGGCGACTCGTCTTCGCCGCCAAAGTCTTTCGCCAGCTCAACCGCCTCGTTGATCGCCACCGACACCGGCACGTCCTTCACGTAGATCATCTCGTAAACCGCCATGCGCAAAATCGTGCGGTCGACGATGGGCATACGCGAGACGGCCCAGTTCTCCGACGTCGACTCGAGGTAGCCGTCGATCACGTCGCGGTGGGACTCAACGCCGTCGATCAGCATGAGCGCGTAGTCGGTGAGCGGCCCGTCTTCCTCCAGGCAGCGACCCGTTTCCAGCAACACCGAAGGCGGCTCGTTTTGGATCTCGCTCGTGTAGAGCACCTGCACGGTGCTTCGGCGCGCGAAGGTGCGCTCATGGCGTTTGGCTGACATTTCAATCTCCGTCTAAATAACTCGTAAATCTGAAACAAAACAACTGGGGAAGGCGCAAGCGAAGCGGCGAGGACGTCACCCGACCCAAGCGGCAAGGGCATGGCCCTTGCCCTACGAACCGAACCACACAGCCCTTGCCTTGCGGCTCGCCCTGCACATGCCCCCGAGGCAAGCACAGGGTGCTTGCCCTACGGTTCAACTTTTGCGGTTACCGTTGCCCTAACCGCTACTGCGCGAATTGAATACCATCGACGTACACGTCGACGGACGCCACCTCGACGCCCACCTGCACGAGCAGCGCGTCCGCCACGGCCTCGCGCAACTTCGCCGCCAGGTCGGGAAGCACCTGCCCGTAGTACACCTCGATGTGCAAAACGACCTCAAGCTTGCCCTCGTCGTTCACGCTCGTCTCGATGCCCGACGTCGAAGGCTTCGCCGCCAACATGGAGCGCAGGCCGCTCGTAGCGTACGACCCCACCGACGCCACGCCCTCCACCTCGTTGGCCGCGATGGAAATGATCGTTTCCACCACGCCCGGCGCCAGCGACATGCCGTCTACGTTCAGCTGATTGCTCATAGTACATCTCCCATCTGGGTTTCGATGAAGTCCGTGGTGGCCTCGCCCGCCAGGAACACCTCGTTTTCAAGCACGCGCTTATGGAACGGTATGGTGGTGGCAATGCCCTCGATCACGAACTCGTCGAGCGCGCGGCGCGCGCGTGCCACCGCCTCGGCGCGGTCCTGCCCGTGCACGATGACCTTCGCCACCAGCGAGTCGTAGTAGGGGGAAATGCGCGTCCCCGTGCGCACGTAGCTTTCCACGCGCACGCCCGGGCCCGCCGGCGGCTCGAACCGCGTGACGGTGCCGGGGCACGGGCGAAAGCCGTGCGCGGGGTCCTCAGCGTTGATGCGCATCTCGATGGCGTGCCCTTGCGGAACAAACGGCGCGCGATGCGCACAGCTCATCGGCTCGCCTGCGGCGATGCGCAGCTGCTCTTTGATGATGTCGGTGCCGGTGATGGCCTCGGTCACGGGGTGCTCCACCTGCACGCGCGTGTTCATCTCCATGAAGTAGAAGTGACCGCGCTCGTCGAGCAGAAACTCGATCGTGCCGGCGTTGCGGTAGTCGGTCGCGCGCACGGCCTTGATGGCGGCCACGCCCATCGCGCGGCGCACCTCTTCGGTGAGCGCGGGCGAGGGAGCCTCCTCCACCAGCTTTTGGTGGCGGCGCTGAATCGAGCAGTCGCGCTCGCACAGCGCCACGTGGTTGCCGAAGTCGTCGGCGAGGATCTGCACCTCGACGTGGCGCGGGCGCAGCACCAGCTTCTCCAGGTACACGCCGTCGTTGCCGAAGGCGGCCCCCGCCTCGGTGCGCGCCGCCTTGTACTGCGACTCGAGGTCGGCCGGGTCGTGCACCTCGCGCATGCCCTTGCCGCCGCCGCCCGCCGTCGCCTTGATGAGCACGGGGTATCCCACGCGCTCGGCGAATGCGCGCGCCTCGTCCACCGTGTCGAGGCAGCCGTCGCTTCCCGGCACCGTGGGCACGCCGCAGTTTTTCATCGTCTCGCGCGCGGAGGACTTGTCGCCCATGCGCTCGATGCACTCAGGCGATGGCCCGATGAACACGATGCCCTCTTCCGCGCACTTGCGCGCGAACTCGGCGTTCTCCGCCAGAAAGCCGTAGCCGGGGTGTATCGCCTCGGCGCCGGTGATCTTGGCGGCTTCGATGATGTTGCCCATGACGAGGTAGCTTTGCCCCGCGGGCGCAGGTCCAATGCACACCTTTTCGTCGGCGTACTGAACCGGGTAGGTGTCGGCGTCCTCGGTGGAGTACACCGCCACCGTTTTCACGCCCAGCTCGCGCGCCGCGCGCATGACGCGCAGGGCCACCTCGCCGCGGTTCGCTACGAGAATCTTCTCAAACATTATGCGTTCTCCGGAACAGTAGGAACCACCTCGTGCGGCTCGATGTAGAACAGCACCGTGCCGTACTCGACCGGCGTGGCGTCTTTCAGGCACACCTCGCGCACCGTGCCCATTTCCTCGGCGGTGATCTCGTTCATGAGCTTCATGGCCTCGACGATGCACAGCGTCTCGTTGGCGGCAACCTCGTCGCCCACCTTCACGAACGGCGGCTCGCCGGGAGCCGGGGCCTCGTAGTAGGTGCCCACCATGGGAGCCTTCACGGCGTACCACGTGGCGGGACGCGCGTCCTCGTCCGCCGGCGCGGCCGCAGAAGCCGCGGGAGCGGGCGCCACCTGCGCGGCGGGAGCGGCAGCAGCAGCAGCAGCCGGCGCAGCCGCGGCGGGAGCCGCTACCTGGCCGGGCATACGCACGGCGATGCGCACGCCTTCCTCTTCGACCACGATCTCGCCGACGCCGCTTTCCTCGGCAACCTTCACCAGCTCGCGAATCTGATTGATGTCCACGTAATCGTCCTCCTTGGTGCCGCTGGACTCCTGCTCCAGCAAAAAGTCGACCTTCTCCGATGTGCGGTGCTTGCTCAGATACGTGCGCGCCTCGTTCGGGAACAGCGCGTACATGAGCACGTCCTCTTCGCTCTTCGCCAAATCGCCGATCTCGGCGGCCACCTCGTCGTAGGTGGTGGTCACCAGCGAGCTCGGCGCCACGTGCGGGTCGAGGATGTCGGCGTTGCCGGCCACCTTCGCCACGATGTCTTTGTCCATGCGCCCCGGCGCCTTGCCGTAGTAGCCGCAGATGTAGTCCTTCATCTCCTTCGAGATGACGCTCCAGCGCTTGCCGGTGAGCACGTTGAACACCGCTTGCGTGCCCACGATCTGCGAAAGCGGCGTCACGAGCGGCGGGTAGCCCACCTCGGCGCGCACCTTCGGGATTTCCGCCATCACCTCGGGCAGACGGTCGGAGGCCTTCTGCACCTCGAGCTGGCTCATGAGATTGCTCATCATGCCGCCCGGCACCTGGTGCGAGTACACCTTCATGTGCGTGAGCGAGGAAACGCCGCGCTTGTAGTGGCCGCGCTTGCGCACCTCTTCCCAATATTCGGAGATCTCGAAGAGCAGGTCGAGGTCGAAGCCGGTGTCGTAGCGGCTTTCCTGCAGCGCGGCGGCGATCATCTCGACCGCCGGGTGCGAGTTGCCGAAAGCCAGCGGTGCATGAGCCGTGTCGGCGATGGCAGCGCCCGCCTCGGCCGCCTTGATGATGTTGGCCGGCGCCATGCCGCCCACGTAATGGCAATGCACGTGCACGGGCAGGCCGATTTCGGCGTTGAACGCCTTCACCATGCGCTCGGTGCGGTACGGCGTGAGCATGCCCGCCATGTCCTTGATGGCGATGGAGTCGGCTCCCAAGTCCTTGAGCTGCTGGCCGTACTCCAAGAAGCTGTCGAGCGTGTGTACCGGCGATATGGTGTAGGAGATGGCGCCCTCGAAGTGCGCGCCGCACTCCTTAATGGCCTCGGCGTTGTCGATGACGTTGCGGATGTCGTTCAGCGCGTCGAACACGCGGAACACCTCGATGCCGTTTCTGTGCGCCGCGTTGATGAAGCGGTGCACGATCTCACGGGAGTAGTGCTTGTAGCCCACGAGGTTTTGCCCGCGCGAGAGCATGGAAAGCGGGGTGTTCGGCGTGTTGGCCTTGATCGAGCGCAGGCGCTCCCACGGGTTCTCGTCGAGAAAGCGCAGGCAGGTGTCGAACGTCGCGCCGCCCCACGCCTCAATAGCCCAATAGCCTACCTTGTCCATCTTCGGCAGGATGGGCAGCATCTCGCCGATCTGCATGCGCGTGGCCCACAGGCTTTGCTGACCGTCGCGGATGGTCGTGTCCATAATTTGAAGACGTGGCAAGAAGCACACCTCCTTTTGGTGGTTAGTCAAAGATCGAATATCGAATTATAGGAGAAGAAGCGGCGAGAAACGTCTCCCTGCGGCAAATTCACGGACAAGAAACATCTGAAGGCGGCGAAGGGACGGAGGTGCGAAGGCGCTCCCCTCTCCGTACCTTCTTCCGCAATTAGTTTGAAGATCAAACTTTTTTGCTTTACGCAAGGCTTCACGCGCTAGAATGGCATGCCGTCACGTTGTCGACCTTAAGGGAGAGCCCTACATGAGCGTACATATTATTGTTGACTCCGCCGCCGATTACACGCCTGAGGAGGCCGCCGCGCGCAGCATCCGCGTCGTGCCGCTGAAAACCGTCTTCGGCGAGGTGGAATACGCCGACGGCGTCGACTTGACGGGCGCGCGCTTCTACGAGAAGCTCGTGGAGTCCGACGTCTTGCCGCACACGAGCCAGGTTACGCCGTTCGAGTTCGCCGAAGCGCTCGCCGAGGTGCCCGAGGGCGACGAGGCGCTCGTGGTCACGCTGTCGGGGAAGCTTTCGGGCACGCACCAAAGCGCGTGCGCAGCTGCGGCCGAGCCGCGCTTCGCCGGGCGCGTGTTCGTGGTGGACTCGGAAAACGCCACCATCGGCGAGCGCATTCTGGCTGACCGCGCGTGCACGCTGCGCGACGAGGGGCTTGGCGCGGCCGAGATTGCCGCGCGCCTCGACGAGGAAAAGCGCGAGATATGCCTGGTGGCGGTGCTCGACACGCTTGAGTACCTGAAGCGCGGCGGGCGCATCTCGGCCGCGGCGGCGGCCATGGGCAGCCTGCTCTCGATCAAACCCGTGGTCGGCGTGGTAGACGGCGAGGTGGTCGTTTTGGGGAAGGCGCGCGGCTCGAAGCAGGGCAACAACCTGCTGCGCCAAAAGATCACCGAGACGGGCGTGGACTGGGAGCGCCCCGTGCACCTGGCCTACTCCGGCTTCAGCGACGCGCTTTTGCGCAAGTACGTGGAGGACAGCCGCGAGCTGCTCGAGGAGCACCGCGACCAAATCGACGCCAGCGTCGTGGGGTCGACCATCGGCACGCACGTGGGCCCGGGAGCCATCGCCGTGGCGTACTTCGCGCCGCAAAAGTAGCGGAAGGGGCACGCGGGCGGCTCGCGGAGAGGGGTTACTCGTCCATCGCGACGGAAAGCGTCCTTCCGAGCGCTTCGGCTATGTCGGCGAGCAGCCCGACGGTTGGGTTCGCTTGGCCGCGCTCGAGGCGGCTGACAACCGCCTGGTCTATGCCGGCCCGGCGGGCGAGCTCCGCCTGCGTGATACCCGCCTCCTTGCGAGCCTGCGCGACCGCAGCCCCCACGCGCGCACGAGCCCCTTGGCGCGCGTCCGGCGAAGCCTCCTGGGAACGCACGACAAACTCGTCTTGGGAGCTTCGCCCCTCGCCTGCGAGCAAAAGCTCGAACTCGTCGTAGTCGTCAAGGCCGTTGGCTTTCAGCACCTCGCCGAGGTTTTGCCTGCTCGCAGGCACGATGCGCTCCTCGACCCAGCGGCGAGCCCATGTATCTCCGACCTCAAGCTCGCCGCGGCGCGCGAACGGCTCCAGCAGCATGGGAAGATCGCCGGGATCCGCATCAGGGAGAATGCGAATGGAGAAGGTACCGGCGCCGCGGTCGTAACGCAGCTGCGCGCAAGGAGAAGCCGTCCTCTTGCCGCCGTCAACGATGTCAAGCGTTTCAACGCCGATCGCTTCGTCCGAACCGCGACTCATCACGCGCCTCCTACAACGATGCCGAGCTTTCGAAGGTGCATCCATCGCTGCCAAACGATGCTTTGGATTTTTTCCCTGTGAGCCTGCGGAACAACGTCTTCCAGCCCGCTGGTGACATGCGCGCACGCAGCCTCGTCAAGCACATTCGGCAACGTGTTTCGAGGAACGAACCGCAGGTTCTCTTCGAGCGAACGCGTTCCCACGTAGTTGTTGGCGGCAACGTCTTGCAACTCGTCAAACGCCGCAACCCTCCCCTCGTCGCCATAGCACGAGAACACGAACGATAGCCCGTTGTCGAACAGAGGCGCCAAGCGAACCGCGCCGTCGGGACTGCGCAGCACCTCAACGTTGGCGCCATGGCGATCCCGGTTCGCAATCAGGAAATCCACCGCCATCATCTGCTGGACGCGAGCCAACCAGCCGTAGCGCTCGCACAGGTCAAGGGGCGATTCCCCAGGTTGCTTGTTCAGGTCGTAGAACAGGTCGAGCGCTTGTTTTCGCTCTCCCGGCCGCCTGAAGTTCCGCGTCTCGCTGAGCCACGTGACGTATTCCGCGCCGTCAACAAGAACCTGCGCGTGAACAAGCTTGTAGGCCACATGCTCGATGCCGAGCACGTCCATGAGGCGGCTTGCCACCAACTCGTTGACGCACTCGTGCCCGTAGATGCCGCGATAGCTGTCATAGCACGACAGCTTGTAGTATTTCGTCGTGCTT
>JAUNGO010000006.1:0-56243 GCA_030524475.1 Eggerthellaceae bacterium
CTCAACGTGGTGTACGGCGAAAACGAGGCGGGCAAAACCACGCTCGCGTCGTTTGTGGGCGGCGTGCTGTTCGGCTGGGAAGAGGCGCGCGGCGGGCGCAACACGTACAAGCCGCGCGCGTCGGAGCGGTCGGGCGCGCTGTTGTTCGCGCAGCGGGACGCGGAAGGCGAAGGCGCTGCCGACCCTTCTTCCGACCTGCTGGAGCTGCGCCGCGCGCGCAACGCCGACGGCTTGCAAGGCGACGTGCACCTGGTCGACGACATCGACAAAGACACGTTCCGCACCGTGTTCTCGCTCACGAGCGACGAGCTGCGGGGGCTGCGCAACACCACTGACGTGACGGCGCGGTTGCTCACGGCCGGCTCGGGCACGGGCGCGTCGCCTGCGCAAGCGCTTTCGGCGGTGCAGGAGCGGCTGGCGGAGTACACCTCGCACGCGGCAAGCGCGCAGCACTCCATCGTGCAGCTCACCGAGGAGCGCGAGGACATTCGCCAGGCGCTGCGCCGCGCGGCCGAAGAGGCGGAGGCGTATCGCGCGCAAGACCGCGAATTCCACGCGATCGAGCCCGAGCGGCAGGCGACGAGCGAGCAGGTGAACAGGCTTAACGCCGCCATCGAGAGCCTGTCGGCGTGTCGTGCGGGGCTTGAGAAGCTCGAAAGCGAGGAAACGTCGCTCGGCGTGGAGCGCGAGCACTTGCACAACGACGAGCGTCGCGCGGTGGCGTCGCGCTGCTCGCGCGAACAGGCGGTCGGGCGCAAGCTGGCGCGCATGACGGGCGCCGAGGACCGTGCGGCGCGCGAGCGCATAGAGGCGCTGTCCGAACGCGAGACGAAGGCGGCGCACCTGCTTGACGCGGCGCGCGAGAACCTTGCGAACGCGAAGGCGACTTACGAGGCGGTGCAAGCTGCGCAGCAGCACGCGGAAAGCAGGCGCCCCTTCGCCCGGCGCGGCCTTCAAGTGGGCGTCCCCGCAGTGATGTTCGCGCTGCTTCTGCTGCTCGGTGTGCCGCTGTTCGTGCAGGGTCGGGCGGCCGGCAGCCTGTCGTACGCGGCGCTTGGGCTGGTTATGGTGATGTTCGCGCTGCTTTTGGCTGCGGCGGCGCTGGTGCTTCTGTTTCGCCCGAGTCGTCGCGACGAGGAGCGGCAAGACCGTGCCGACGCCGCGCATGAGGCGCAGGTCAAATGCGAGAAGCGGCTCGAGATGTGCGAGGAGGCGCAGCGCGCGCTCGGCGTTGAGGTTGAACGCGCGCTCGCCGAGATGGGCCTTGGCGACGCGGGCGGCTCGCTTCGCCGCGCGCGGGTGCTGCTTGACGATGCGAAGGACGCGCGCGCCGAAATGGCGCTCGATCGGCAGCGTCAGCAGGCGGCAACGCAGCGCATCGAGGAGATTGAGGCGCGCTTGGGGGAGATCGCCGCGCAGCGGGCGCTTCTGTGCGAGCGCGCTGGCGTGCCTTCCGGCGTGACGCTTTCGGCGCTTGATCTTGAGATTGCGCAGCGCACCAGCGAGCGCGCCGCTCTGCTGGAGAAAACGGAAACGCTCAACCGCCGCTTCGGCGAGCTCAAGCAAGAGCTGGCGCAGGCGCGGCACATGCGCGAGTTCGACAAACTGAAAACGCGCTACTGCGAGCTCAAGACGCGCATCGAGGAGGCGTCGGTCGATTTGGCGCGCCTGCTTCTGGCGCAGCGGATGCTTGAGGATGCCATCGCGTCGTGGAAGGCGAAAAGCCAGCCCGAGGTGTACGAGCGTGCCAGCCGGCTGCTCGCGCTTATGACCGGCGGCCGCTGGACGCGCGTGCGCGTGGACGACGACGGCACGCTGCTGGTGACCGACGAGAACCTCACCACGCGCGAGCCGAACTTGTTGTCGCTGGGCACGTGCCAGCAGCTTTACCTGGCGCTGCGCATCGCGCTTTTGCAGTGCGCGCCGAACGTGGGTCGCGCCGTGCCGGTGATCGCCGACGACGTTCTGGTGAACTTCGACGCCGAGCGGCGCCTCGGTGCGGCGCGCGCCCTCGTCGAGCTGTCCCAAACGCGCCAAGTGATTCTGCTCACCTGCCACAAAGAAGTGGTCGAAGTGCTGCAAGCCGCCGCCCAAAAAGCCGCCCGCCCCGCCAACGTGCTCGAGCTGTAAGGCGCACGAGGGCGGAACACGGGCGGCGGGGGCGGTGAGCAGGGCTGCTCCTCGTGTTCATCCAGCAGCCGCTTCCGCGCTATATCTTCGCCATTTCTGCGGCTACGCGGTTGTACCAGAAGTCGGCGTTGGGCGGGCAGTATTTCTGGGCACCCTCGTAGGTGAGGGTGTAGCCGTAGCCGCGTGCCAGGCCGCGTACGTGGGCGTCGATGGCTTCCTCCCAGCTGCCCCAGCTTGAGCTGCCCCAGCCCCAAGCGTTGTGCGAAGCGAAGCACGCCGCGCCCTTCGATGATTCGACGCATGAGATGGCGGGCGAGAACCGCGGGTCAACGCCGTAGTCCCATGCCGCTGCCGCGTAGTATTTTCCGCAGCCCGCCATCGGCGACCCTGCGAGGTAGGCGTCGATGCGGCCCGCCCAGCTTGCCACGAAGCTGGCCTTGTCGGACGACCAGTCGGCGTTGTCGCTCGGCGGCGGGGTGACCGCCTCGGTCGTCGAGCCCGACGAGGAAGAGCCATTCGAGGTGTTGCCGCCGGCCTCGGTTTCGGACGACGACGAAGCCGCTTCTTCTTGTGCCTTCTTCTCGGCGGCCGCTTGCTCTTCGGCGAGGCGCGCCTGCTCGGCCGCCGCTTGCGCCGCGCGTTCCTGCGCCTCGCGCTGTGCCCGCTCGCGTGCCGCTTGCGCCTCCGCGAGCGCTTGCTCGGCGCGGGCTTCTTCTGCCTTCGCCTCGTCTTTCGCGCTGGTCAGGCTCTGGCGCGTTTCCTCAAGCTCGCTCTGCATGGCCTCGAGGCGCACGATTTCCGCGTAGTTGCTGTTTTGCACGCGCATTATGTACTCGACGTTCGACAAAAAGTCGCCGATGCTTTGCGAGCCGAGCACCATGTCGACAAGCGAGCATCCTTGCTGGTTCATCTTGTAAAGCGCGCGCGTGGCGTTGGCGCTGCGCTCCTGCTGCTCAGGGAGTTGCTGCGTGATTTCGTCGATGCGCGCTTCGTTGTCGGTGATCTGCTGCTCAAGCTCGGCGACGTGAGCCGTTGCGGCCTCGTAGGCGGCCGCCGACTGCTCGATGGCGGTTTGCTCGGCGGAAGGTTCGGCCGTGGTGTCGGGATTGCTGCCCGTTTCCTCGGCAAGCGCCGAGGCGGGGAACAAAGGCGCGAACCCCCCGATGACAAGCGCGAGAGCGAGTGCGCCCGCCAACATGCGCATCGGTATGCCGATGCCGCGAGTCGCGCTGGTTTGATGCTGCATTTAAAGTCCTTACGTTGCAGTCGCGCTACCAATGGCGCGGCTATTTCGCACGTTCGTTCCCAAATACCATACCTGAAATTACCGAAAAGCGCCCGAATCTCCCAAAACAAACGCAACTGGGGAGGTCGATCTTTTGGCGGTTGCGTGTGTGAACGCGAGGACGGATGAACTCGGCTACGTTCCCGCGTTCGTCCCGACCAACCGACGTGGACGAACAAGGAAAATTTCATTCAATACCTAGTTTCCGCATATTAAATTTAAAAATTGATATATAATTTGCGCAAACATAAATTAATAGTATAGTTTACGCAGATTAAGGGAACCTATGGCACTTATCGGAAGACATCGAGAGCAATCTGATTTTCTGGAATGGATGTGCTCGGACGAGCCAGAGCTTGTGTGCGTGTACGGTCGCCGTCGTATAGGGAAAACCTTTTTTGTGAACGAGCTCATGCAGGATTACTATGCGTTTGACGCGAGCGGCTTGGCCGAAGGCGGGGAGGCGAGCCAGCTCAACGCGTTTCACGCGGCGCTTACCGACTACGGCGACACCGCGAAGGCCGCTCCTGCCGATTGGTGGGAGGCTTTTCGGCGGTTGCGTGCTTTGCTCGAACGTGCGGAGTGCCCTCGCACTCCCGAGGGGAAACGGGTTGTGTTTCTTGACGAGTTCCCGTGGTTTGACACCCCGCGATCTGGGTTTATGGGCGCATTCAGCGACTTCTGGAATCGCTGGGCTCAACGCCATACAGACGTGAAGGTGGTCATTTGCGGTTCGGCCACATCATGGATTCTGCGAGAGGTATTGAAAACGGAGGGAAGCCTCAATCGGCGTGTGACGCATTCGCTGTTCTTGTCGGCGTTCACTCTTGGGGAGGTGGAGGAGTTCCTTCGTGTCGAAAAGCGCCTTGACTGGGCGCGGCGCGAGATCATCGAATGCTACATGGTGTTTGGCGGCGTGCCGTACTACCTGCGGAAGATCCAGCCGCGATTGAGCCTGTCGCAAAACATCACGTCCCTGTGCCTGGCTCCTCAGGCCCCGCTGCGCGATGAGGCTCGCATTCTGCTTGACTCAACGCTTTCGAACAGGCCGGTTTATTACAAAGTGCTTTCCGTTTTGGGGGAGAAGAAGACAGGGCTTTCGCGCAAGGAGTTGTTGGAGGCTGTGGGCGTGAAAGATGGCCAAGGGTTTACGGCGGTCCTTATGGGGCTTGAAGAATGCGGGTACATCAGGAAATACGAGAACCCCTATCGCAAGGGGCGGAAGGCAATGTATCAGTTGATCGACCCGTTTTTGTTGTTCAGCATGAGATTTGTCGGTGGGGACAAGTTCGTCTCCGACTGGGCAACGTATTACGACACGCCGAGCTACAACGCATGGCGCGGTAACGCGTTCGAGATAGCGTGTCTTTGCCATTTACCCCAGATCAAGCGATCGCTTTCCTTGTCGACCATGAGCACGCGCGATTTTCCTTGGCGCAGCTCCGCGTCAAAGAGGGGGGCACAGGTCGATTTGGTTATTGAGCGCCCCGATAGAATTACTTATTTATGCGAAATGAAGTTCACCAACGCCCCTTTTTCCTTGTCGGCCGCTGCCGTTGAGGAACTGGAAAGAAAGCGCGAGGTATTTAAGGTCGAAACGGGAACGAAGCACAGCGTGCAGACGGTGCTTGTGTCAGCGGCTGGGGTAAAAGGACGCGTAGACGAAATTGTATCGCAGACGGTTTCAGGCGACGACCTGTTCGTTTAGCCCATGCGGCTCATTCGCTCGCTTATCGACCGTCGATCTTTTGGTGGTCGAGCATGCGAACACGGAGAGCGAACGCGGGGGCGTAGCTTTGTTGGCGAGCAAAGCTACGCCCTCGCGTTCACCCTCCTCGAGCTTACGCCCTCCATCCCATCCAAATTTTGCGGCTAATCTTATGTGTATGTTAAAATTAGCCGCAAAAACAACAAAGGCGGTGTCTTGTGGCGTACATCAAGAGAGACTTGGAGCAGGAGTTCCTGTCTTGCGCGGCTGAGTTTCCCATAGTCCTCCTTACGGGTATGCGGCAATGCGGGAAGTCGACCATGTTGGAGCATCTCGCCGAGGCTGGGCGAAACTCGGTAACATTGGACGATTTTCAAGAGCGCGCCTTGGCTCAAAGCGATCCTCAGCTTTTCCTTCAACTGCACGAGCCTCCGCTCATTATTGACGAAGTGCAGTATGCTCCCCAATTGTTTTCCTATTTGAAGATATACGCCGACAAAAACCCCGATAAGGTGGGGGCGTTTTGGCTCATGGGGTCGCAACCGTTTTCGCTGATGAAGCTTGCGGGCGAGTCTCTTGCGGGGAGGGTGGGCATTCTGCATATGCTTCCTTTGTCTCAACATGAGTTGTACGGGTCGGGAAATCTCCTCGCGCTCGATATGTCGCTGCACGGTTTGAGCGAGAGGGTTGCCGCACAAGAACCCGCAACGCTTCCTCAGATGTATGAGCGAATTCATAACGGTTGGATGCCTGCTGTCGCGAATGGTCGAAACTCAAAGCCCGATCGCTTCTATCGAAGCTATGTTCAAACATACATTGAACGCGACGTCCGAGAGACGGACAATGCGGCAGATCTCGTGCTGTTCTCACGCTTCATGGCTGCCGTGGCGGCGCAAATAGGACAGCTGGTCAACATCGACTCTTTGGCGAGAGACGTGGACATCACGCGCGCCAAGGCAAGCGAATGGCTAGGCATACTTCAGCAGTCCGACATCGTGTTTCTGGTGCAGCCATACTCGAACAACGCCTTGAGCCGCGCCGTGAAGACGCCGAAGCTTTACTTCAGCGACACGGGGCTGGCTGCATGGTTGGGAAGATGGAGCACGGCGAAAACGTTGGAGGCGGGTGCGCTCAGCGGGCAAATTTTCGAGAATTTTGTTATGGCCGAGCTCATGAAGACGGTCTCCAACACGGGCGACGTTGCGTCTCTGTGGTTTTATCGCGACCGCGACGCAAAAGAGATAGATGCGGTTATAGAGCGTGACGGGGCGCTGTATCCCGTGGAAATAAAGAAGAGCGCCAACCCTCAAAAGAAGGATGTTCGAGCGTTTCCCATCTTAGAGCGGTCTGGTCTGAAGGTTGAGCCAGGTATGTCGATATGCATGGCCCAGAGCTTGGGGGCAATCGACGGCAGCTGCTACATTGTGCCTGCGTGGGGCGTCTAACGCGAACGCGGTTCCCGGGTTTTCTTGCTGTCTTTCCCCAGGCCGCATTCTCTTGACAGTATCTACCATACGGCTATACTGTATCTACTAAGGTAGATACACAAAAAGAAGGGGAGGAAGGCATGGGTTGTATGGTTGCAGCTCAGCGAACGAAGGTCTCCTCGTGGGGGAATTCCGAAGCTGTGCGCATTCCCAAGAGTATTCTGCGCGCTGCGGGGCTTTCGTCGGGCGACGACGTTGACGTGGTGGTCAACGAGAGCGGAAACATCGAGCTTGTGCCGATGGAGCGGGCGCATCGTCGCGTACGGCCTGTAAGGGGAGTCACGTACGAGACGCTTTTTTCCGGGTACAAAGGCGACCCCATTGCCGACTCGCAGCGTGCGTGGCCCGACGCGCCGAATGGCGTTGACGGCATGGTCGGCGCCGAAAAGGCTGCGTGGGGCCTGTGATTTACGAGCAGGGCGACATAGTTTCCATCAATTTCGCTCCGTCAAAGGGGCACGAGCCCGCCTACCGCCACTACGGCGTGGTCTTAAGCCCTTGGCATGTCAACAAAATGTGCGCGTTGACGCTGCTTGTGCCTGTGACCTCGTTCGACAACGGCTACCCTTTGCACATCAAAATTGCGGAAGGGAATCCCATCTGCGGGTTTGTGCAGTGCGAAGCCATGCGCGCGATGGACCTTGGAATGCGTGAGGCGGAAGGGGCGGTCGAGTTGGTGGGCGCGCTTGACGACGACACGCTCGCCAAAGTGATGGCCACCGTGCTCGTAGTTTTGGGGCTTGAAGAAATATAGCGAAGAGCCCCTTTCTGCAAAATAGGCGTTTTTCGGGTAAAATACTAGCAATATGTATTTTACCCGAAAAATGGAGTGACCTATGGAATATATAAAACGCGAGATTGAGCCTTTGGTTGCTCAGGTAGCGAATGAATACTCTGCTGTGTTGGTGACGGGCCCTCGGCAGGTTGGCAAGTCAACCCTTCTGCGGCATGTGTTGGACAAGGTAAGCCCTCAAGCGAAAGAAGTGACGCTCGACGATCTGGTTGAGCGCCAACTTGCCACAGAAGACCCTGCGATGTTCTTCCAGCTTCACAAGCCACCCGTTCTCATCGACGAGGTTCAATATGCGCCTGAGCTGTTTGTCGAGATGAAGAAGATGATAGACAAGGGGATGCCGCCGGGTTCGTTCCTTCTTACGGGCTCGCAGCAGTTTCGCCTTATGGAGCTTGCGGGGGAGACGCTCGCCGGTCGCATAGCCATTCTCCCGCTCTCTTCGCTTTCTCAGCGCGAAGCCGAAGGGCGCGTGACTGGCAAGCCCGAGCCGTTCTCCTTTTCTTTGGATCGGTGGAAGGAACGGGCTGATCGGGTTGACGCAAAGTCGACCCCTGAAATATTCGATCGGATTTTTTGGGGCGCAATGCCGGCTGTTGTGTCGGGCGAACGCAGCAATCTCAGCATCTTCTACCAAAGCTACATCCAAACTTATATCGAGCGCGACGTACGGCGCTTGTTGGGAAGCGTAGATGCGCTTGAGTATATGGACTTCATGCGGTCGGTGGCGGCGCGATGCTCCCAAATGTTAAACGTTGCCTCGATTGCGTCCGATATTGGCATGCGTGCCGAAAAGGTAAAGGCGTGGCTTGCTGTTTTAGAGAGATCCGGCATCATTTTTTATCTCCATCCCTACTCGAACAACCAGCTCAAGCGAACGGTTAAGGCGCCGAAGCTTTATTTTCACGATTGCGGGCTCGTTGCTCATCTCACCAAATGGCTCAGCGCGGAGACGCTTGAGGCGGGGGCGATGGGCGATGCCCTTATGGAGAACTTCGTAGTGTCGGAGATCTACAAAAGCTTTCTTAATGCAGGGATCGACGTGCCGCTTTATTACTATCGAGACCACGACGCCAAGGAGATCGACCTCGTCATAGAGTCCGACGGCGAGTTGCATCCCGTCGAGATAAAAAAGACAGCTTCTCCCAACCTGGGGATGGCGCGGGCTTTCAAAACGCTTGACAAAGCCTCCATTCCGCGCGGACGTGGGGCTATCGTATGCGCAAAGGAAGAGTTTTGCGCCCTCGACGCCAAAACGCTCGTGATACCGGTAGGGTTGCTGTAGGGCGTTCGCGGGCGAGAGCCTTTCGCGCACTTTCGCCCCTTTCCCCTTCCCTTCGCCTTTCCCGTCCGTTCGTTTGGAGTTGTGGCGCACCTTCCCGCCTACTCGCGCCTTGCCTTCCGCACCTATACTATACTGTGACTTTGCGGAACGGGGCGGTCTGCGCGCATCGGGCGCAAACGCCCGCCGTGACCAAGAGCGAAAGGACTCATCATGCCGAGCACTGTGCTTGTCGGCGCCCAGTGGGGCGACGAAGGCAAGGGGAAAATCACCGACCTCATCGCCAGCGACTACGACTACGTCGTGCGCTTCCAAGGGGGCAACAACGCCGGGCACACCGTCATCCACGGCGACAAGAAGCTGGCGCTGCACCTCATGCCGTCGGGCGTCATGTACGAAAACGCGGTGCCGGTGATCGGCAACGGCGTGGTGATCGACCCGGGCGTTTTGGTGAAGGAGATGGCGATGCTCGAGGCCGAGGGCATCTCGTGCAAGCGCCTGAAGATCTCCTGCGACGCGCACGTGATCATGCCGTATCACAAAGACCTCGACGGCGCCGACGAGAAGCGCCTCGGCGAGAACCAGATCGGCACCACCAAGCGCGGCATCGGCCCGTGCTACCAAGACAAGATGGGTCGCAAGGGCATTCGCATCCAAGACCTGCTCGACGAGAAGATTTTCCGCCTGAAGCTTGAGACCGTGCTGGCGCAGAAAAACCCCATCCTGGAGAAGATCTACGGTCTGCACACCTACACGGTCGAGGAAATCTGCGAGGAATACCTGCCGTACGCGCGCATCTTGAAGCCGTACATGGCCGAAACCGCGCAGATGCTCAACGACGCTTTGCGCGAGGGCAAAAACATCCTGTTCGAGGGCGCGCAGGGCACGCTGCTCGACATCGACCACGGCACGTACCCCTACGTCACCTCGTCGTCGTGCTGCGCGGGCGGCGCGGCCACGGGCACGGGCGTGGGCCCGAAGGCCATCAGCCGCGTTTTGGGCATCCAGAAGGCGTACGTCACGCGCGTGGGCGGTGGTCCTTTCCCCACGGAGCTCACCTTCCCCGAGGACGGGGGCGTCGGCCAAGACGCCGTCGACGGCGAAACGTTGTGCCAGGTGGGGCACGAGTTCGGCGTGACCACGGGCCGCAAGCGCCGCTGCGGGTGGTTCGACGCGGTCATCGCGCGCTACGCCGCCGAGGTGAACGGCCTTACCGACGTGGCGCTTACCAAGCTCGACGTGCTCTCGGCGTTCGACACCGTCAAGGTGTGCGTGGCCTACGAGTGCGACGGCAAGCGCTACGACTACTTCCCCATGCAGCAAAGCGTGCTGTTCCACGCGAAGCCCATCTACGAGGAGCTGCCCGGCTGGAAGGACGTCGACATCACGGGTTGCAAGACGTACGAGGAGCTGCCCGAGAACACGCGCAACTACGTGGAGTACCTGGAGAAGATCACGGGCGTGCCGATGAGCATCGTGAGCGTGGGACCCGACCGCGATCAGACGATTATGCGGAGCTGGTAGGCGGCGAAAGGAACGAACATGAACATCTTGCTGTTGGGCTCGGGCGGGCGCGAACACGCCATCGCGTGGGCGCTGGCGAAGTCGCCGCGCACCGAGACGCTGTACGTGGCGCCGGGCAACGGCGGCACGGCGGCGGTGGCCGAGAACGTGGCGCTCGACATGATGGACGGCGCGGCGGTGCTCGACTTCGTGCGCGCGCACGACGTGGCGCTCGTGGTGGTGGGGCCGGAGGCTCCGCTGGTGGAAGGCGTGGCCGACGTGCTGCGCGAGGCGGGCGTGGCGGTGTTCGGGCCGAACGCCGACGGCGCGCAGCTTGAGGGCTCGAAGGCGTACTCCAAGGCGTTCATGGACGCCAACGGCATTCCCACGGCGGCTTACGCGCAGTTCGACGCGGTGGAGCCGGCGCTTGAGTACGTGCGCGAGCAGGGAGCGCCCATCGTGATCAAGGCCGACGGCCTGGCCGCGGGCAAAGGCGTGGTGGTGGCGGAAACGCTTGAGGCCGCCGAAGACGCCGTGCGCGCGTGCTTCGACGGCGCGTTCGGCGCTGCGGGCTCGCGCGTGGTGATCGAGGAGTGCATGACGGGCCCGGAGTGCTCGCTTCTGTGCTTCGTGACGGCGGGCAAGTCGTTCCCGATGGCGCCCGCGCAAGACCACAAGCGCGCCTACGACGGCGACATGGGGCCGAACACGGGCGGCATGGGCGTGTACTCGCCGGTGCCGATCGTGACCGACGAGGAAATGGCCGAGATGGTGCGCATCATGGACGTGGCGGCGGCGGCAACCGCGCGCAACCCGTTCACGTTCGACTACCGCGGCACGCTCTACGGCGGCTTCATGCTCACGCCGAAGGGCCCGCGCGTGGTCGAGTTCAACGCGCGCTTCGGCGACCCCGAGACGCAGGTGGTGCTGCCGCGCCTGGAGAGCGACCTGGTTGACGTGATGTGTGCCGTGGCGGAAGGTCGTGCGGAAGACGTGCGTTTGAGCTGGTCGGACGCGTGGGCGGTATGCGTGGTGCTGGCAAGCGAGGGCTACCCCGGCGCATACGAGAAGGGCAAGGTCATCCTCGGCATCGAGGAAGCCGAGGCGCTCGACGGCGTGACGGTGTTCCACGCGGGCACCAAGCGCAACGCCGACGGCGAGTTGGTCACCAACGGCGGGCGCGTGCTGAACGTGGTGGCGTTGGGCGCGACGTTCGAGGATGCGCGCGACCGCGCCTACGAGGCGTGCGAGCTTATCAACTTCGAGGGCAAGCAGCTCAGAAGCGACATCGGGGCGAAGGCCCTGCGCGGTCGTTCGGCGTGGGAGTAGTTTTGTTCCGCTTGCCCTGCGGGTTTGGAGAAAGGAAAGGCGTATGAAGGTAGCGGTTCTCATGGGGGGCTCGTCGTTTGAGCGCGAGTTTTCCCTCGACAGCGGCAAGAACGTGTGCGCCGCGCTCGAAGAGGCGGGGCATCGCGTGGTGCCGCTCGACACCAACGCCGAGCTGGTGCCCACGCTGCGCCGCGAGCGCCCCGACGTGGTGTACAACGCGCTTCACGGCAAGCACGGCGAAGACGGCACCATCCAAAGCCTGCTTGAGTTTTTGGGCATCCCGTTCGTCGGGTCGCCCGCGCACGTGTGCCACCGCTCGTGGAACAAAGACGGGTTGCACTCGTCGCTGGAGAAGTACCGCTCCATCACGAACGAGCCGGCCATCGCCTCGTGGCCGCAGGGCGTGTACATCGCGCGCGACGCGTTCAAGGACATGGGCGCGGCCACCGCGCTCGACCTGGTGGAAGATCGCGTGGCGGGCGGCTACCCCGTGTGCGTGAAGCCCGCGCACGGCGGCAGCGCGCTCGGTGTGCATCGCGTCGACTCGCAGGCCGAGCTGGGCGAGGCGGTGCTCGACGCGCTTTCTTACGACGACGCGGTGAACATCGAGCAGTGGGTGGAAGGCGTGGAGCTTTCCGTGGCCGTCCTCGGCTCGGGTTGGGACGCCTACGCACTGCCGCCTGTGGAAATCGTCGCGCAAACCGACTTCTACGACGCCGAGGCGCGCATCAAGGGCCTGGTCGACTTCCATTGCCCCGTGCGCTTGGAGTCGCTTTCTTCCGACGAGGCCACGGCGCAGGGCATTCGCGCGGAAATCGAACGCGCGGCGCTTGAGGTGTACCGCGCCTACGGCGTGCGCGACATGGGCCGCGTCGACATGATCTGGGACGGCGGCGCGGCGCGCTGCTTCGAGCTCGACGTGTCGCCCGGCATGACCGAGCGCTCGCTGTTCCCGAAGGCGTGCGAGGCGGCTGGCTTAAGCCTGCCCGCCGTCCTCGACGAGCTGGTGAACCAAGCCTATGAGCGTGGAGTGGCTTTCTAGTTCCGCTTGCCCTAACGGGACAAGCGGAACGGCTCGACGCTGCGCGGGGCTGAGGCACCCAGCCTAGCCCCTTGTTTTGAACTCGGCGCGGCGCGAAGGCCGCTTG
The DNA here is from genome assembly GCA_030524475.1 of Eggerthellaceae bacterium. Lineage (GTDB taxonomy): Bacteria > Actinomycetota > Coriobacteriia > Coriobacteriales > Eggerthellaceae > CAAEEV01. Next base: position 12,663 of record JAUNGO010000006.1, read on the forward strand.
GTCCAAAGGCGGGGCTATTCTGGGCACCTCAGCCCCGCTCGCTGACTCTACGAACGACCTGTGACTTGCGTTCACCCCCCTGTTCTTCCCCACTTCCTGGCAAAGTGACGCCTTGTCAACGGTGGGTTTTCGAAAACGTAGAACCCTCGTGTTTTCTGCCGTGCGTCTTGCGGGCTCGCCTATAATGAGCCCATCGACAAGCAAACTCTCAAGGAGGCAGCTATGGCCAACAGGATCGGTTCTTTCATCATCGGCGGTATTGTGGGCGCGGTTGCGGCTCTGCTCGCGGCGCCGCGTTCGGGTGCCGACACCCGTGCGATGGTCGCCGACAAGGCGAATGAGGTTCTCGACGACGCGCAAGGCTGGGGCGCTCAGGCTGCCAGCAGCGCGCAGCAGGTGTACCAGCAGGCGGCCACGAAGGGCGCCGAAGTGGTAAACGACGTGACGGCCAAGGGCGCCGAGATCGCCGACGACGTGCGTGCCAAGGGCCAGGGCGTCGTGGAGAACGTGCAGGAAGTCGCGGGCGGCATGAAGCCCGTGTTCACCGAGAAGAACGACGAGCTGCGCGACAAGATCGAGGCGGCACGCGCGCGCATCGCTGAGCAGGTGGCGAAAAACGCCGAGGAAAGCGCGGCTGCTGCCGAGGCGGTCGAGGACGCTGCCCCCGTCGTTGCTGCCGAGGCGCAGGACGCGGTTGAGACGGTGGCCGAGAAGGTTGCCGACGCTGCGGAAGCGGTTGAGGGCAAAGCCGAGGAAGCCGCCAGCGCCGAGTAGGTTCGCGCAAGCAATTGACAAACAGTTGAGATATAACGAGGTCAGACGCGCGGCACGGTCTGGCCTCGTTTTCGTATGACGACGTAAGGACGACCATGTCCCAGCAGTTGATATGCACCAAAGACCTTGTCGGCACGAAGGTTTGGATCGAAAAGCCCAAAAAGAAAGACCCCGACGCCACCAAAAAAATGGGGAAGGTGCGCGCGTGCGTGTTCCACCCCAAGGACAAGCGCTGCGTGGGCTTTATCGTGAAGCGCCCCGATCTGGCGCTCATGTTCCACCGAAAAGACCTGTTCGTGGCCTATAACGGCTACGACATGGTGGACGGCTCGATCGTGGTGCGCGACGCGCCCGAGGCCACCGACAAAGGGGCGTGCAAGGCACTCGGCGTGAACTGGGACGAGTGCGTGCTGTGGGTGGGGCTGCCCGTCATGTGTCAAGACGGCACGGAGTTCGGGTTGGTGGGCTCGATCACCTACGACGCGAAAACGGGCGCCATCGTCACGCTCGACGTCACGCAGGGCGCAACCGCCAACGCGTTGCTCGGCGTGCGGCACGTGCCCGTCGACCTCATTCGCGGCTTTCGTTACGGCATGGGCGCCGAGCTTGTGGTGTCCGACCAGCAAGACGAGGAAAACGCCGTGCGCGGAGCCATCCTTGTGGACGACGCCGTGAAGAAGCTGTCGGTTGAGGGCGGTTTGGCGGAGAAGGCGGGCGAGGCCACGGCGGTGGCGAGCGACAAAGTGCATCGCGCGGCCGACGCGGCCAAGCCGAAGGTCGACGAGGCCAAGGCGGTTGCGGGCGCGGCTGCCACAAAGGGCGCGTACGCTACGGGTCGGCAACTCAAGCGCGCGAGCCATATGTTCTCCGACTTCAAGGACGAGTTCGACCGCGCCTCGGGCAAGGACGCGGGTTCTAAGGACGCGGGCGCAAACAGCGCAAACGGGACGGCTCAAATCGCGCATGCGGGCGAAGGTAACGATTCTGTCACGCTTTCGTCATCTTCTGGCGAGCCTGCGGAGGTAACATCGAACGAGCCTGCGGAATCGCGGTCTGCGGCGGCGCCAAGCGAGTCTACGGAAGCGGAGGTCGAGTACGTGTTCGTCGACGAGGACGGCAACGAGGTTGTCTACGTCGACGAGGACGGCAACCCCATCACCGACCCGATGCTCATCGACGAGGACTTCGAGTTCGAGGAAGACGTGGTAATCGAGGCCGGCAAGCCGTCGGGCGCGAAAGAGGCGGGATCGAAGGTCGGCACCGCCGCAACGGCGGAAGGCGCCGCGCAGGCAGTCGGCACGCATTTGAAGAAGGCGGGCGGCATGTTCGCGGCCTTCAAGGAGGAGTATGACAAAGCACGCAACGAATAGCGGCGTCGTGGACGAAGCCGAGCACGACCATCCGCGTCTTGACGCCCTTAAGGAGAGGTCCCAAGAAACGAAAACCGTTCGCGGCCGCACCATGAGCGCGGGCGACGTCTTCAAGTTCGCGGGCCTTGCGGTGTTTCTTGTTCTCATGGTTGTGATCGGCTTTCTGATCTGGCCTTACATCAAGGAGCTCTTCGAGCCGGGCGGCATTGAGCGCGTGATGGAGCGGGTGCAGAACGCCGGGCCCGGCGGCGTGGTCATACTGCTTGCCATCCAATTCCTGCAAATCGTGGTGGCGTTCATTCCCGGCGAGGTCGTCCAGGTGGCGGCGGGCATGCTCTACGGTCCGTGGCTCGGCGCGTTGGTGGTGTTGGCAGGTTGCGTCGTGTCGAGCGCGTTCATTTTCGTCGTCGTCCACAAGCTCGGCGCGCCGTTCGTGCAAGACATGGTGCCCACCAAATACCTCGACAAGTTCCGCAAGTTCGAGGCGTCGGGCAAGCTCAACCCGCTCGTGTTCATTCTGTTCCTCATCCCCGGGCTTCCCAAAGACGTGTTCACCTACCTCGTGCCCCTCACTGACATGCGCATGCGCACGTTTTTGCTGCTGTCGAACATCGGGCGCATTCCCGGCATCGTGGTGTCGACTTATGCGGCGGCTGGCATCGTCGAGGGCGACTACGTGCAAAGCGCCATCATCTTCGCGGTGACGGCGGTCGTGGCCGTTGCGGGCATGCTGTGCTACGAGCGCGTGATGAAGTGGTACGAGGCGCGCACGGCGGCCAAGGGCAAGGAGCCCAGGCACGCCGACGCCGTGGTCGTGCTGCCAGACGCCCGCGAAGCAATCGACCCCGAAGACTACGCCACCAGAAACAGCGGCATCATCGCAAAGAAGGGCGAGATCAAGTAGCGCATTCTTTCGCGGGGTGCGCCTTTCTCCGAATCCCCCCGATTTCGACTGCCTGACCCTCGCCCTTCTTGCCGTTTTCTTCCGCTATTCGATCTTGCGGCGGAAGTCGTCGAGAATCTCCTTGTAGACGTCGGGGTTTTGCCGCAAGTACGCTAAACGCCGACCCAACCCGCTTATCGCTTGCCGTTGTTGCTCGACGGAAAGCCTCATGAACGTCCGGTAAAGCTTAAGCGAGAAGTCGTGCTGCTCGTCGAGCCCGTTGGTGACCACGGGGTTCATGCCGTCTTTACGCCGCAGGTTGGTCGGTTGATGGGAGCCCCTGCCGTTTTCGTCCGGCAACACGATGCTCCCGTGCTCGATTTGGTAGAACAGGCAATCGAGTCGCGAAAGGTAGGGGTCTTTTCTGTCGTGAGGCTCCGCCATGTTGCACAGTCTTTGCAAACTGTTGAGGTTCGCGTCGCTGTCGGGCATCCAATCGAAAAGGAAGAACAACTCGCAGAAAGCGAGAAGGGAAAGCCGCTCGCGGCGGAGTGCCTCAGTGAGTGCTTGCGGGGAGCCGTCTGCGGCTATGCGTGCGGCAAGGGTGCCTACAATGCGGTGCAGATCGTCCTCGTCGCGCGCGCGTTTTCTGACGAGCGGCATGAGACGGGTTAGCTCGTCGGAGTAGTCCGGCTCCGACGCCGGCTTTGCGTCTTCAAGAGCGGTTGTAACGTCGTTACTGTTCACAGGATTCCCCTTTCTTGTTGTTCTTATCAGCCTCGCCCGAAGCAGATTCAACTTGAAGCTCGTCATTGACGGCCGTGATTGTTACCTGTGTGATTTCGCCGTTGACTCGACACTCTTGCGCGGCGTGCGAGACGTAGGTCACGATTTCGCTTTCAAGCGCGCGGGCGCCCAGGTTGCTGGCAATAGCGCGCTGCGCGAGCAGGTGCGCGGCGTCGTCGTCGATGCGGAAGTCGACGCGCGGCGGCATGACGGCGGCGAAGCGGTTCTGCAAGCTGCACCGCGAGTTGTTCACCACGTCGATCAGCTGTTCCTCGGTGAGCGCCGGCAGCGGAACGATCATGCCGATGCGTCCCGTGAGCTCCGACAAAATGCCCCAGTGCAACAGGTCGATTGTCTTGGCTTGCGTGCGCAGAAGGTTCTCGTCGTCGCTGTACGCCACCGCGCTGATCGCCTCGTCGTGCGTGCCGCCCGTAGCGTACGTCTCCTTGCGCAGACGCGGCGCCACGAAGCGTTTTCCCAGCCCTGAGAACGCGCCGGCGAACAGGAAGAGCACGCCGCTGGTGTCGAGGTCGTACGAGACGCGCGTGTTTTCGTCGTGGGCATGGTATATGCCGCCGTCGAGAAGCTTGAGCATGCTGGGCTGCGCGTTGAACCCGCCGTATTCGCGCTCGGTGCGACGGTCGATGCGCATCTTGTCGAACTCGTCGAACAGCACCACTTGCACGGCGTCGGGGTTTTCCTCTTGCGTGCGCGCCACGGGAAGAAGCTCGCTTTCGACCGAAGAGCCGCGCCAGCCTGTGCCGGTAAGCGTGGTGGAACTGACGACGGTGAGAGGGAGCCCCATTGCCTTGCAGACGGTGCGCAAGATGTAGGTCTTGCCGCTTGCGGTGGGGCCCATGAGCATGATTGAACTGAGGCGGGGCAGCTCAGATTCGTCGACCCCTTCGCGGATCCTCTGTCTCCGGTCGATCCACAGGCAGAAGTATTCGACGATTCGCCTGATCTGGTCGCGTTGGCCGACCACTTTCTCCTCGACCTCCGCCACGATTTTTTCCAGATCGTAGTTTGCCTCTTCGTACAGGTACGTTTTCAGGCATTCTTCGTTTTCCTTGTCGATGAAGCCGAACCCCTCGACGGTTTCCTTGATTACGCTCATTTGCTTCTCCGTTCCTAGATGGTGTTGCTGACGCGATCGACGATGCCGAATTCGACGGCGTCTTCGGCTGAGAGCCAGTTGTTGCGATCGGTTGCTTGCTCGATCTCGTCAATGCTTCGCCCCGTCTGTTCGGCGAGCAACGCGTTGAGCTTCTTGCGCTTTCGCATGATCTCGTTCGCTGCGATGGCGATGTCGGACGCCTGGCCTCCCAAACCGTTTTGCAGGGGTTGGTGAACCATGATGTCCGCGTGGGGCGTTGCGGTGCGCTCGCCTTTCGTGCCGCACGCGAGTACGACCGCCGCCATGCTGGCCGCGGTGCCCGTGGCGCGCGTGTGCACTTCGCTTGCAAGCGAGTTCATGCAGTCGATGATGGCGAAGCCTGCCGACACCGAGCCGCCCGGCGAGTTGATGAGCAGGAAGATGGGCGCGTGGCTTTCCTCGTCGAGGCACATGAGTTCCAGGGTGACCTCGTAGGCCTTTGCGTCGTCGATGGCGCCGTAGAGCGGCACGATGCGGCGTTCGCGCAGGTGGTTGAGGGGGTTGACGCGCGGTGTGTAGTCGTCGTCGTAGAAGTAGTCGGGCATGGTTGCTCCTTTCGTGTGGGTTTGCTTTCTGCGGAAGGGGAAGGGAACGGGGTTGGGCGGCGTGGCGGGGCTGGCTGCAGGCTTTGCGCGGGTGCGGCTTGTGGCTCGCAGCCAGCCTTACTTACGCGGGGAAGGTGGTTCTAGCGGATCGCCTTGAGGCGGCGGCGTAGGGCGACCGCCAGGGCGCTCGCCGCAGCGGCGAGAGCCGCAAAGCCTGCGAGCGGCGCGGCGTCGTCGCCCGTTTGGGGAAGGGCGCGGACGCTCGCCGCCGGCTGCTCGTCGCCTCGGGCCGGCGAGGCCTGGGCGAGCGACTGGGCGACGGCGTAGTCGGCCTGGGCGATCGCGAGGTCCTCGAGGGCCTGGTCGCGGCCGGCCTGCGCGGCGTCGACGCCGCCGCCGGCGTCGCCTTGGCCCGCCGCGGGGGAGCCCCCGGCCTGCGCGCCCTGCCCGGGCGCCGCCGGCGCGCCGATGGCGGCCCTGAGCGCGGCGACGTAGGCCTCAAGCGCGGAGGCGTACTCGTTGACGGTCATGCCGGCGCCCGAGGGGTCGCGGTAGCCGAACTCCTCCGCCCACGCGCTGCTCGAGCTGTTGAGGGCGATGGCCGCCAGCTGGAAGTCGGCCACCGTGTTCAGGTAGTGGCCCGTCCGCGCGTAGAGGTCGGGGTAGGCCTTATACACCTCGACGGCGCTCATCTTCGCCAAGGCGGGGTTTTTCGCCACGGCCTCGTCCCACGCCCGCTTCTCGGCGTGGTACCAGCCTTGCTGGGGGTCGTCCGTGTGCGCGGCGATGTTCTCCGCGTTGCCCCAGTACAGGTTGCTGGCCTGCTCGAGGAACTGGCCGTTGTGCTCGAACCTCTGCGCTACGTAGTCGGCCTGGGCCTGGGCCATGGCCAAAAGCTCGTAGGTCACCTTGTACTCGGGCAGCCCGGCCGAGGCGCGCAGGGCGTTGAGCTCGCGCAGCTGCTCGACGGCGGCGAGCATGTTGGCGAGGCTGGTGGCGCTCGCCTCGCCGCCCCTGTCCACGTAGCCGGCGTACGCGCAGTTCTCCAGGATGTCGAGCGCGGCGTCCGCCCCGACGCTCTCGTAGAAGGCGAAGGCGCCCTGGTCGTATCGCGCCTGGGCCTGCTCGGCGGTCAGCCCGGCTGTTGCCGCCGCGCCCGCCGGGGTCGGGGCGTCGCCCGCGGCCGGCGCGTTGGTGCGGGCCTCGGCCGTTTGCTTGGCGCCGTTCGCGGCCGGCACGGCGGCGTCGGCCCCGGCCGCCGGCTGCTTGGCGCCGTCGGCTTCCTGTGCGGCGGCCTGCGCCTTCGCGCCGGCGCTCGCCGCGGCGGGCTCGGTCTCGGCGACGGCCTCGGCTTCGGCGTCGCCCTGCGCGCCTTGGGCAGCGGAAGGGGCTTCCTGCGTTGCGTCGATGCCTGCCGCCGCGGCAGCGTTCGGCGCGCCCGCCCGCCCGCCCTCGGTCGGCTCGGCGCTTTCGCTGGTCGGCTCGGCGCCCTGCGCTTCCGCGCCAGCTTGCGCGAGCTGGGCGCTGCCGGCGGCGGGTCCTTCCGCGTCGCCGGGCGCTGCCTGCGCGGCCTGCGCGGTCTGCGCCTGGCTTTCCTCTTCAGCTAAGCGTTGTTCCGCCTGGTCGTAGGCGCCCTGCGCCTCGGCGAGCCGGTCGGCGGCGTCGTCGAGCGTCAAGGGCGCCTGCCCAGAGCCCTCTTGCAGGGAGGCGGCCTCCCCTGCGTCGGGGTTGCCGCTCTCGCCGGGCTCACTGGCGAAGGCCGTATCGGCGCCGGCGATCCCCATAGGCACGAGCAGCCCCGCGGTCAGCCCCAGCGCGGCGACGCCGCGGGCGGCGCGTCTTCGAGGGGCGCGCGGGGCGGCGGCGTGGGCGGCGTGGTTTCGGTTTTGCATGGCAGTTCCTTTCTCTAAGGGTTGCTTTTGGCAACACCGACCCAAGCCCAGGATGTTTGGGCCGGTAGATGCTTAAGAAAATGGGAGGATGGGCGGGTTAACCGCTGGCTAGCGGCTGCGGCCAACGAGGCCGCGTCGCGCGGTCAGCCCACGTGCGGCTGTCGTCTTGCGGGAGCGCTACTCGCTCGACGCGGGGCGCGGCGCATCTTCGAGCGCGTCTTCAACAGCTTCGTTGAATGTCTGGACCGCTTCTTCCGACGCATCTGCGATCGCGATGATTCCGTCGTCGATGCTCGCCGGCGTTGACGTTCGGTACAGCGAGAAGCCGATTGCGAAGGCAAGAAACATCACGGCGAGCATGGTGGCCACAACGTGTTTACACTCGATGGAGAGGGGGAGGCTTTTCATGGGGAAGTTCCTTTCGATGGTGTGGTTTCGGGCGGTTGTTTAAGCGTTTCGCATGGCCGCAAAGCAGAGCGGGATCATGAGGGGCAGCAGCACGACGGCAAGGGCAAGGCCGAGGATCATGACAGCGACCGAGAGGGCCAATGCCGCTGCAACAACAAGGGCGGCGATTGCTGCGGGGACGGTGATCGCAGACGTGGTCACGGCAGCGGTCAACATGACCCAGCGTGCCGTGGGTCTCATGCGCAGGGCGTTTGCGGCTCGGCGGATGCGACCGCGCTTGTTCGGTTTGCAGCGCAGCGAGCCGAAAACGGCGCAGACCACGGTGCAAACCACGATTGAGAAGAGCACAACGGCAAGGAGCTCAGCCGTGTCTTCTTGTGCGCATCCGAAGGGGTACTCGTCGTAAAAGGGAATTCCAATTAAGCGCTCGTTCAAAACGACGATGATGCGCGCGAGGACATGCAGCGTTACGCTGAGGGCGAAACCCACCGAGCTAACCCAAAGCAGGGCGGCTTGCGCGAAGCGAGCTGCTGGTTTGGCCGCGAAGGCCGCTACCCGCGCGTCTTTCGTCAGCTTCGCGGTGTTCATCACGAAGCGCATGAACAGGAAGGCCATCATCAACAGCGGAACAGCAACCTGCGTGTATCCGAGCGCGTCGGGCAAACCGTCTTCGATACCCAGAAGGTATGCGTAGAGTTGCGTGTCGGCGGCGTTGAACATGAGGACGTCGAGGATCCACGGCAGCGAAAACGCTCCAGCGGCGAGCAACACGCCGTGTGCAGTCACAACGGCCACCTGTTTGGCGCAAGCAACGCGCTGCGCCCTCACGGCTTGAGAAGTGCCGCTGGTTGCGGCACACGTCTTCTCGACGTGCAAGATGCCGTCAGTTTCGGCACATGCCTCGAAGTTTCCCGCCTGTGCAAAGTTCAAACTCGACATTTCAGTAACACCGCTCACGACTCGCTCCTCTCGTCCTACATCCCAAAAAAGACAAAGCTAGCGCCAAGGCCAAAGGACCTTTTTCTTTTTCGTTCGATGTAATAGCTGGATGCTCTTTCTGGGAGACGGTTCTTTCGTTCCCGCTGGTCAAATTATCGATGTAAAATATGCCAAAAACAACGCAAACTTTCTCGATCCAGTCTGTTTGGCATTTCGTGTGGAGGAAAGCGTATGCTTGTATATCGCATCATTCCCGAGGTAAAGCGTGAATTCCTCTATTATGAAGACGAGAGCACAAATTCGTTTTCGCCACTAGAGCCCGAGGGGCACGGTGGCTATCCCGCAGGATACCTTTTGAATAGACTGTTCGGCATTGACACAGATGAGATGGTTGAACGACACTGCTCTCGGGTTTCCGACGAGGTCGTTTCTATTGAGAACTCATGTTTTTGTCGAATGGATTCGTTCTTCAAAAAGGTGATATCGAAAATAGACTTTGCTCGTGTGGATTCCTATGTCGACGATCATGAACTCCAAGACGTCTATGACGGCGAGTGGAAAAAAGAAAAATTAAAGAGGGACTATCGTCACCTACTGTTCAATTATCGAAGCTTTAACCTTTTGGGCAGTGCGTTTGTGGAAGACAAGAAGCCTCTCGATAACGCAACCGAAGGATTTCTTCGCTACTCGCTAGAGAAAATGAAAAAAATGAAGAGTTATTCCTTCGCTTCCTATCTTGAAGGCGAGGACGATTTTCAAAGGCTTCTTCAATCGGCCTTTTATTCGTTTCAAGAAGGTCTATGTACCATGGCGGAAGCGGAAAGCAAATTGGGTTTTACCGAGGACGACCTTAATGATCTTCGGGAATCGTCTTTTCAAACGGTTTCGCGCCTTTCTGGCGACAAGCTGCATATGGTTGAAGCTGGCAAAGACTTTGCGAAACTTTTTCGGGAAGTGCTCCAGCAGCATAAGCCTATCCTCGATCCCCCAGAGGTTTTTCATTGCTTTGAAGAACTCTTAGATAGCTACTGGGTTCCTGCTGGTGAGGCACATAAAAACTCTTCTCTCTGTCTGCTTAATTCGGTTGCTGAAGATTGGTCTTATGAGATGAGATCTGAAGCTCTTGTCGATTTGCAGAAGAGGAAAGAGCGCAGCCTTGCCGAAGGAACGGGAACGTACGAATTCTTTCATACGATGTTTCAAGACCCTCAGATGTTCCTCTCTTTCAAAAGTCAACATTTGTCTTTAGAGGCTCAGGAGCTTCTTCAAAAGGTGATGCAATTGCACTCTTGGGATATCGGGGGTTATTCCGACAATGCGGTTTCCGAAGTTCTTCAATGGAAGGAAGTGGAGTCAGAAGATGGGTCGTGTGATGATCTCTTCGACTTTGAGAGATATTTGAGCAGGTCTATCCTTGTTGCCCTTAAGGCCGACTTGCGCAATACGATGTTCAAGGTTGACGACGTGTTCGATTTGTTCGTTGTGGCTTGTTACGGAGCAAATTTGTCGAAGGTCAAGCCGCGCGAATGCAAATTGTGCCACAAGATGTTTATTGCTATGCCAGGCGAAAGTACGCCGCAGTACTGCGAAAACTATAATGAGGACCGCGGAAAAACGTGTCGAGCTGTATCGGATGATCGCGAGGTAATTCCAGGTAAGGTTGATCCTGGAAACAGGAAGACCGACATAAAGAGAAAGGGCGATAGGGCAAAACGCAACGAAACCAAGCAATATTTCTGGGAGTTGAGCCGATTTGTTGAAAAAATGGGACAGACGTATCGGTACGATAAGCGAATATCAGCCGAGGTGTACTCAGAGTGGCTCAGTTCGATAGGGACGCTCTACGCGAGGCCTTTCGAGAAAGAGTTTTCTGAATGCCCCGAGAAAGCACCTCACCACTTGATTTGGAGGGGCATTGTGGAAGACAACACCGAACATTTTCGGCAACAACTAGAGGCTCCTGAGGACAATATCCCTGGGCTGTCGGATTGGAATGGAAGCGTTGCGGTTCCCGCTGATCTTGCGGCAAAGATGCATCGTCTCGCCGCTATGCTGGTGAAAGAAGGGACGTATGCTGATCGCGTCAAGGGAGTTGGTTCGGGTGAAGACAATTCAAGGTCGCTTTGATCTCGGATGTTTTTGGATTGCGCACCCGTATATCGATCATCGAGGCATTTGGGATGCGTACGAATCGGGCCTTGAAGGGCAACAGCCTCTTGCTTTGGGTGCGAGAGGCTGCTATTCAGGGTTCGCGCCTCCGTGCCGGTCGTGCTAAAATGCGGTCGTTCGCAACGCCGAATGCGCCCGGTCTTATCACGTCGGCGGGAATTTCCGCCCAGGGTTTCCCGCAAAACTTAACTCCCACACATTTTCTGCCCCTGTTCTCTTCACATTAGCCTGCTATAATTAAACCTATCCGTCGGGGTCGTTTCGGACGTAAGCCCAAGGGAGCCATTAAGGCTAGCACGAGGCACCCGACCGATTTTTCTTCCACATGGTTCTGATCTGCAACTTCCTTTTCCCGCGTTGGATTGTGACCACATAAATCTTTCCATCTATGTCCTTCTGTAAAAGGAATTTCTTGTTGCCAAGTTTATCGGTGTCGATCAACTCGCATGAATCAAAGTCGTTAAGCACTTTAGGTATACATGCGAAGTCATCAGGAGTGATTGTCCGCTGACCACGCTCTTCTTCTGCCACACCATGCTTTCGCTTTATATGACGTATGTCGCTATCGGTGATGAACACCAACACCAGTTCATCTTCCAGGAATGGTCGTAATGCGTCTACGAGCTTCTCGCTCACGTCAATGCCGATGTTAACTTTTGCGTCGCTGCCTTCCCAGATACTTTCAGCAGCGCCAACGAGCAATGATTCTTCGGGATAACTCATGGTTTGCTCATTCTTCTACTATGACAACAAACGACCGACCATTTGCGAGACAAACGGGAGAGTCGTCCTTCCTATCTTGCTTGCATTTTCTACCATCTCAGCCACTTTCTTCAGGAGATAGCGAACTTACCTATTTTCTTTTCAGATATAGCATCATTTAATTCAGCAATGGCCATTCCTGCTTCACGCTTCTCATTTTCTTTTAAGTTGCTTTTACGAATGCATTTCATTACTGCCGTTAAGGTTATCGTGTTCGACGCCGCGGCACTTGCTTCATTCGTTGCTGCCGCTTCAATTACGGGGCTATTGTTGAACGTCGGGTTTATTGAATGTTCATGGCGTTGCTCTCATCCTCTAATGTACCATCGATATAGGTTCTGGCCTCATTCGTCGGTTCATAGTTATAGACTTCATCGTCTGCCCAGAGTGCATCCGGCAAGCCGTTTCGGCTCAATCCCCGAAAGTCCTCCGTTCGGGCAACGCCTTCGTCGAAAAAGACACCTTTCCCTTCCTGCCTTATGAAGTTGTCTGTTGGTGACTACCGCGCCAATCAACTCATCGGCTTTGTCGCTGATGTATTCATATTTGCATCTTGCTTCTTTGTCTCTTGATAATGCCTTACTCTTTTGGTTGTAGCATCGAAAACGAAAATCATCACAAAGCTTTGGTCCCAATCGGTCCGCATACCATCATTCCAAAGACCGATCATTCTGATAACCGTCTAATCTCCTCCATCCCCATACTCTTATTCTCCAAATAGCAATCCCAAATCTTCTCTACTGGAACCAGCCACATCTTCACATCGTTTGTGAATGGCTCCGGCATCTGTTCAAACACATCCAAGAACTCGACCTTGCCCGCAAGACGCATATCTTCATCTTCGCAGGGCACCAAGAATGCATTCACAACGTGGTCGAAACCACAGTTCTTAATCAACTCTTTATAGGCAGACTGGTATAAATACTGCTTTGTGATGGAGCCAAGGTCGGGCACATTACGCGGTTTGCCTTTAAGTGAAGGGGAATAGTATTTGGCATCCAAAATGGCGAAAGTATCTGCACTATCGCCTTCGCCCCAAAGAGTCACGATGTCGGGAATCAGTGTGTCGCTCTCTCCGCTAAGCCTAAAGCCTTCGCCGTCGTATACGTACCACTTTGGGGAGGGGATGATCTCTATTAACTTTTCATCGCGTTGCTCCCGTAAACCAGATGGCAGCTTTATCGGAAGCTTGCTCAGTCGCCTGCCAGCCATGTCGTCAAAAGCTATCTTGCAACCCTCTTCCCATATGTGATAGAACGATGATGTTCCAAGGCAAGTGATGTTGTTGGACTCAACAAACGCCTCATCGTCATTGATATAACGGCGAAGCATTACCAGCAACTCCTGCTTCCAGGTTATGAACTGTACGCTGCTTTCGCGCTCAAGCTGGTAGTCTATGAATGGCTTCTCTCCGAAATCTTCCACAGGTTCGTCGCTCAACTCAATTGGGTCTAGCGCCAGAAGATCCGCAAGCCCGCTTTTTTCCATGAACTTCGAGCATTCCGTCAGTACGCTCTTGTGCAGCCTGGTCACGTAATCGGAATTGTCCTGAGTGAGTTTCCCTGTCTCATATTCAAGATAAACAGGTTTGCCGTTCTTCAAATGCGGATGATGGAAGTTGATGGTTCTATCCCAAGATATAGCGCCGCTGCCATTTATCTCGTATTCCTTTTGATGATTGGTGTATATCCCGTATTCGCCATACATTTCCAGTAACGCCAGCATTAAGGCAACTTTGTCATTTTGGCGCAGTCCTTCTTCAGTCAGCGCGGCCATTTGGGATATGCCCCCTGATGACTTTCTGATCGCTCGCAGAACTTGGCGTATCTGCTCAAACGTCGGCTGCCTCTTCCTGAAATATTTCGGATAGACCACCAGGACAAGTTCGTCGCAAATGGCCAAGCCCACATAGACGAACTGGTATTTGCCGCGAAGGCCCTCTTCTTCGTAGATCGTCTTTAGTTCTTGCGAATCGCTCCCATTCTTCAGCTTGAGCACACCGAGCGTTGTCAGCATCTCAATGAATTGCTTTGCCCTCTCAAGCGAAACATCCAGCTTTTGGGACAGTTCTGGCGGAGTGTATGCGTCTAGTTCCCTGATGAATACCTGTCGCATTAGTTTTGATCTGCCTCTTCAGGCTCTTCGGCTGGATCTACGGTGTCGTCCGCAAGGATTTCATTCGTATAGCGAAGGCTTATCCCGTTGAAGATGTCTTCTCCCTCTTTGTCGAAGTTCTCAGACACCTTTGAATAGGTAACCTCGTTGCCGGTGAAAATACGCTCCGTCTTCGTCTTCGCAGCATCCTCTATGAGGTAGAGAAGCACCTTGCTCTTGAATGCTTCGGTGAAGCTGTCATCGTCCTGGATCAGATCGGGGTCTATGAAGAAGGGTCCCAAGAGTTTGTCTTCATTCACGCGCTCTTTGAGCAACAGCCTGTTTATCTCTTTGCGGAAGTCGTTCCACTTTGCTCTGTTTCCGGTGTTGCCCAGCGGTATCTCATATCTTTCGATTACGTGCTCTCCCTCGTCTATGCCGATGTAACGGAAACTCCAGCGTCGTTTGAAGGCGGTGTCCATCGGGAAGACACCTTGGTCGGCGCTGTTCATCGTTGCCCATATATACATGTTCGGGGGGAGCGATAAGCGGTTGAGGATCGAATCGCTATATTCTTGGAAGTCCATGTCTGGATCGTAGTGGGCTTCGATGCTTTGTCTCTCTTCTGGGCTTAACCCATCAAGTTGTTTTTTGATATATGCGGACATTTCTTCAGGTACAAATATATAGTAGTTGCTCGTTCCCCGCGTATTCCTGTCTAGCAGTTGGAAGGTGTCTCCGAACACTCCAGCTGGATTTGCCCTGTTGATTTCCTCAACAATGAGCAAGTAATCATCATCGGGATGTGTCGCAGCATCCATGTAGGTTTTTATAAACGGTCCCGGAACGAAATCGTATCTGATGTCGTCGCCTTCCATAACGGGCTTATAGCCCCCGACGAATTGAGCATAGGTGTAATCAGGATAGAAAGTAACACGGCGTATTTTGTCTTCGTCGAAACGCCCTTGTATCCCTTTTTCCTTATCCCCGGTCGCTCTCTGATTTAGCTGGAAGGACTTTCCCGTCCCAGGTGCTCCAAAATAAATAAGGTTGTGCGGGTCTTTATTATCGCTTTCACGCTTAGTCGCTTCTTGTACTCCCGGTTCATTGCCCGCTGGCATGAATACATTGAGATATCCACGGAATAATTCTGGTTGCATTGCGTAGACCTTCGCACCTTCAGAATTGACATATAAGGAGATGCCGTCCAAGAATGCTTTTGCAACTGACTGTGCACTGACTTGCTTGGATATTGTTTTTTCACTGGCAGACATTGCCCAAGGCCTCCACACTACCAAGAGGCTCTTGCCGTCAATATCGTACACGCCCAATATCAAGCCTATTCCACCAGACCTATTCTCCTCATAGAGTTCATTGCTGATTGCCGGATCAATTTGTATGCGCAACTCGTCGGGTCGCATTGCGGGTCTTCCTCCGCCTGAAACGGCTTTTATTGCATATTTGACCCTGTAATCCGTATCATCGCTATCCCTCAATATCACCTCTTTGAGTTTTCCATCAGCGTCTTCGAGATCATATTCTGCGTTAGCGAAGCCCGAAAAAGCCCGTTGTAGAGTTGCTTCCTTCTGTTCTTTATTCGCCGCACTGAAGCTTTCGTTTACTCCGACTGTACCGTCTGTAAGCGCAAAACGCTGTGTACCCTCCATCATGCCTCCTTCTCGAAGACTTGCTTTGTTATCGCGTCAGCTATAAGTTCAACCATCTTTACTGGCACCGCATTTCCAACTTGCCTCCATTGGTCTTTGAAATCACCACAGAACTCATATTCATCGTCAAAAGTCTGTATGCGCTTTATTTCGCTAATGCGCAAGAACCGGTTCTTCCAATGGAATGGCCCCATATTGTTGGAAAAACTCGCCTGAATAGTCCAAGATGGCCTTTCCGGCGAAAGCTTTAGAAGAAAAGACCAGTAGCGGGAACGCCATTTAAATTTCGGTTCGGGATATCCACGTTCCTTCGTGAAATATAAGTAATTATCTCCAGGTGGTATTTCTTTCAGCAGGTCTTTATGCTTAGACCCGGCTTCCATTTCCTTGTCTTCTGGCAGGTCTACGTCCAAATCGCTTAACACGTCACCACAGGTGACCCATGGGCTTTTCCTGACTTTTTCCTCCTCAGTTACTTTTGCATTATTGGGGTCGTAATGCGTTTCTTCGGGAAACTCAAATTTGATCCCCAAGTCCTTTCTTATCCCAACGCATATGAATCTTTCACGCGTTTGAGGAACGCCGTACATGGCGGTGTTTACGACTTTATAGGTAATGTTGTAATCAAGTTCTTCAGTCTTGGATTTGAGGAGGTCAAATGCTGCCTTATGCGGCTTGTAAACGAACCCAAAAACATTCTCAAAAAAGAAGACCCTGGGCCTAATCTCTTCCAATGCCCTAAAGTATTCATAAAGAGTAAAGGAATTTTCGTCTTC
This sequence comes from Eggerthellaceae bacterium, assembly GCA_030524475.1. Lineage (GTDB taxonomy): Bacteria > Actinomycetota > Coriobacteriia > Coriobacteriales > Eggerthellaceae > CAAEEV01. Next base: position 28,884 of record JAUNGO010000006.1, read on the forward strand.
AAGTGCACGTTTTTTGTCTTTAAGGTAAAACCGTGACTTTGAGTAGGCGGGGCATGGTGGTCCTCCCGCCAGAACATCCACATCGTCTTTTTCTAAGCCAACCGCCCCTAATTCTTTCTTATAGTCGATATTTCTTATGTCGTCACAGACCACACGTTTGCTGCCCCCATTTTTTTCAAGCGTATTGCACGCAATACCCCAATTGTCTGTGGAGAGGCATATGTCGTAACCGGCATTTCGGAATCCGCAATCTATGCCGCCTCCGCCCGAATATATGCTTACAACGTTTGGCATTACACTAGACTCTCTTTCAGATATTCGATCATTGCCTTTCCCATCAGTACAGGAACCGCGTTGCCGATTTGTTTTTGCACCGATCTTCTGCTTCCGTAGAACTTATAGTCCTTGGGAAAAGTTTGAATAGCGGCGATCTCGGGTACCCTCAACCTCCTGTTGTCCCAATGAAATGGACCGACCCAAGGTCCTGGCTGTGCCGTAATTGTCCACGACGGTTTGTCTGGAGACAGCTTAAGCAGAAAGGACCAAAATCTTTTGTCTGCTACGAATTTTGGATTCTCGTATCCATACCATGCAGTAAGCGCCTTATAATTCATTCCTGGTGGAACTTCTATAAGGTCGTCGTGGTATGTTCCGTTGGTCTCTTCTTCAGGCTCGTAGTATTCTGGCCCAGAAAACTCCGAAATGACTTCACCTACGTTTACGTAAGGCTTAAGCCCTTCTTTCTCAGCCATATCAGGTGGAAAATGCGTCTTTGTTGGCTCATCCGCCTTGAATTTTCCCTTGGTTCCTATGATGAAGATACGTTTTCTCTTCTGCGAAACTCCATAGTCAAGCGCGTTGGCGCGAACTACTTTGCAGTTATACCCTTCATTGGTAGCTATTTCTAAGAATTTCTCGGCAATAGCCTTATTCGTTGGATGGAGAAGGCTTTCCACATTCTCAAACACAAAACCATCAGGCTGCAAGTCTGCAAGGACACGTAGATATTCATCAATTAAGGCTGCACGTGGGTCGTTGATGCCCTTCCTCTTCTTATTAGTGACCCAATATCCTGCTTTGGAAAACGGCTGGCAGGGTGCACCACCTATTAATATCTTCTTATCGTGCGGCGTTTTTGCAAGTGCAGCCGCTAATTCTTCACTTGTAATGGTATGCAGATCGCCTTCAATTATTGAAGTATTATTGAATTGCTCATTCAACTTTAAGGTCTCGATACAATCATGGTCAAAATCTGTGCTTACAGCAACTGGTATATCTGCCATATAGCTAGCAATGTCTAGTCCGCCTGCGCCAGAAAACAGACTCACTGCAACTATATTAGTCTCTGCCATTTGTTAGTTTTCCTTCCAGCAAACCATCATTGCCCATTGCACTTTTCCCGCATTCAACCCAAGCGTCGACTTCGCTAACGCGAAACTTCCAGTGTCGTCCAATTTTCTTGGATGGGATCTTTCCGCTTTTAGCCCAAGTTCTTACAGTGCTGGGCTTCATGTCGAGATGACTGGCTATTTCCTCAATGCCAATCCAAGATTCGTTCATAACTTTAACCGCCTCGCATATTTAAGTTTATTGCAGTTTGCTACACTTTACTGCAGTTTAAGTCACTTTGCACCCTCATTTTGGTTTCAGGATATCTTACGTGTTCGGCGGTAGTTGATTTAACAAAGAGTAATCATCGGGCCAGTTATTTGTGTACAATAGACGGGACATTCATAGCTAGAGAACAATCTGCCCATTCTTCCACTAAATATTTCTCGTTTCCATCAGCCGTGTCCGCAACCGCAACAACCACGCAGCTGCTCAACGCAAGAATGTCTCCCATCTGCCACTTCGCGGTAGACACCACAAAACCGGCAGAGCTTACATATTCATTGGCTCTGTGCTCTCAAAGCGGCTCGCTAAATTCTCCGTATAGCAAAAGGCCTCGCTAACTTAGATCGCGCTTTCGGGGGCTAAAGCGGCAATCCCGCATACCCCAGCGAGTGAAGAGCGCTCGCACTCGCGCGCTTGCGCAATCGCTTTCGAGCTCTATTCGCAAGTCCGCGCAAGTGGCAATATCGTGTTTCGTTCTAATCGGTAGCGTCCCGAAAGTTGGTGTAGGATCTTGGGGCTTACACGCCATTTTAATCCCGAATCCGCCCCGTTTTCGTTGGCAGGTGCTACGTCGCCGGCGTGTCTTCCCGCGCGCGGCGTAGCACCGCTAGGCGGTCGACTTGTCATGTCTTACGGCGCGGATGACCTTGGAGATGCTCTTCCCGTCGCGGCGCATCGTTATGATGTTCTTGCACCCGGATAGTGCAAGATGGACGTGGTGGTCCACGGCTCCCTCCTCCGTGCAGTGTTCTAGGCAAACACCATTCTAGCGAGGGTCGTGGGCCACTGCCCGCTTTGGGACGTTGCATTTAGAGTGAAGATTCAAGGGCAAAAGACTGTCGTCGACGAGATTGATGAGCAGATTAGAGAAGCAGAGGAGAAGGGAAATAAACCGTTCCAGACCGGCATAACAGGGATCGATTTCTTGCCGGAATTAGAAAACGTCGCGTTCCTGAACCCAAAAGAAAACACCAAGCCCGACGGATCGAAAAAACGCGGCTATCACCTTGTAAGGGAAACCGTACCCGAGGCCGCCGTCGCAAAGGAATGCATTTAGCGCGTCGCCCAAGCGCTCCCCCCTAGAACCCCCATTCTTGCGTCAAGATTGGCTCGGGGTTTGCTTCGGCGGCTTGAAATTTATATCAAATTTAAAGATATAAAAATATAGATCGGTTTTGAAATATAAAACCAGCACGTATTAATTTGCTTTGCGAGGCGGTTCAGTGACCTTCTGAAGCAGGCTTGTTCCTAGCTCGGGAAGGGTTTAGATAGCGTACAATGACCCCTCCGGCAAAGTCCGACGCGGGCGGTGCTTCTTCTTGGGAGGAGTGATCGCTAATGATAGAAAAAGTTCTTTTCATTGCGGCTGCAATTGCGACCGTCGCGGGGTTCGTCCTCGAAGTGTGGAGGGAATGCAAATCGCGAGCGGATGACGGAGGGAGAAGGAAAGGGCGGTAGGTGCAACTGCCGCCCTTTATAAACCGTAACCTGCGCCGCCCGTCCCTGTAAGCCAACAGCGGGCTTTGCCGGTACGTTTGCATTGTAGCATGCGATGCCGTATGCGTGAAGATGTCTTCCTTCCCCCGTCGTTCGGCGCATTTCTCGGGGGTCTTTTGCTTGCGTGCTCGCGCGGGCTTGCGTTTTCGGTAAAATGGGAACGTTACGTGGAAGGTTTGCGCTGCGGCGCGCCCCGATGCTTCGACGCTTTGCTGCGTTGACGTTGGTTGCGCCCGCTTGCACGTGCATTGCCTTCCGTTACCAACGACGCATAAGGAGGATTCCCATGCCGAAGATCACTCGTGATCAGGTGAAGGTTCCGGTCGACGTCATGCCTGAGGTGCGTGACCTCTACGTTGACAACTACATGAAGGCCACGCGTGGGACGGGTCGCCTCATGCTGTTTGCGTGCGATCAGAAGATCGAGCACATGAACAAGGACTTCTACGGCGAGGGCATCGACATTGCCGACGCCGAGCCCGAGCACCTGTTCAAGATCGGCAGCGAGGGCGTGTGCGGCGTGCTGGCGGGCCAGCGCGGCTTGATCGCCCAGTACGCGGCCGACTATCCCGAGATCAACTATCTCGTGAAGATGAACTCCAAGACCAACCTCGTGTCCACCAAGCAGGAGGACCCGTACTCCCCGCAGCTGACCGACCTCGACGCCGTGCTTGCCATGCGCGAGGCGGGCGTGAACATCGTGGGCCTGGGCTACACCATCTACCTGGGCAGCGAGTACGAGGCCACCATGATGGCCGAGGCCGGCGAGCTCATCGCCGAGGCGCACGCGAACGGCCTGCTCGTGGTGCTGTGGATTTACCCGCGCGGCAAGGCCGTCACCGCCGAGAAGGACCCCGACCTGATCGCGGGCGCCGCGGGCGTGGCGCTGTGCCTGGGCGCCGACTTCGTGAAGGTGAACCCGCCGAAGCCCGAGGACGGTCGTACGCCGGCCGAGGCGCTGAAGATCGCGTCGATGGCGTCTGGTCGCACCGGCCTTGTGTGCGCGGGCGGCTCGACGGTCGACGCCGAGACGTTCCTCACGCAGCTCTACGACCAGATCCACGTGGGCGGCGCGTGCGGCAACGCCACCGGGCGCAACATCCACCAGCGCTCGCTCGACGAGGCGGTGCGCCTGACGAAGGCCATCAGCGCCATCACGCTGGCCGACTACACGGTGGCCGATGCGTTGGCCGTGTTCAACGGCGAGAAGGAGTTCGCGCTGTAGCTGCGACGGACAAGCGAGGGGGTGAACAAGGCTACGCCCCCTGTTCACCTTGCTCACTTTAGCGGGGGCGCTTCGCCGGAAGCGCCCCCGCTTCTTTTCCCCACTTTCCCATAAATGATACATAATTCGTATCATTTTCAACAAACACGCCACTCTGTTCGGCGCATGAAACATTCTCGAAACATTTCCGAAATAGAATCTCCACGCTTGTTGGTAGATTGGGGAGGATTAGCTGGTGAATCTGGAGGCGCAGGACGCGAAGCAGCGTGAGGACGTTGCTGCCGCTCGCGGCGGCGTGTCGCTTGCGGCAACCTCCGCGGCAACGCCTGCCGAAGACGCGAAGCAGCTGGTGCTCAAGCGGCTGCTTGCGGCGCACGAGACGTGGTTCGACGTGTCGCGCGACCACGTGTTCGGCGGTCGCACGTTTCCGGGATACGCCGAGTTCCACTCCTCAGCCGAACAGTACGTGCTGGTAAAACGCGCGAAGCTCTGGGAAGTCAACGCCCACGAGTACCTTTTTTTCGTCACGGCCGACCGCTTAACGGCGCAACGCCTCGAAGACGAGGTGGCCTTCATGACCACCAAGGCGCTCGACAAGGTGCAGCCGAACCCCGAGCACATGACGTCGTACCTGTCGCTTGTGGTCATCGCCGACGCGGTTGACGACGACGCGCGGCGCGCCGTCAAGAAGACGCGTTTCCGCAAGAACTTCAAGCTGGGGTTTCAGGGCTGGGCCGATCTTCGCCTGGCGGTCGTCGACCTGTCTACGTCAAGCATCATAACCAACGCTATGGGCAAGGAGCTGCGTGCGTCGTTGGAAGCAAACGCTTTCGGCGAATCGTAGGCATCTCTCTGGAGGTTCTTCTGCGTGAAAACGCGCAGGTGAGAGCCGTGCATGGGCGCGCAACTCGCGTCGTGCAGGAGAGTGGGCGGCTTTGAGGTCGTGACGCGCTGAGAGGGCACCATCGCACAACGGGTGCCTTGTGAGCGCAGCACAGAAGCCTTGGCGAACATGCGACGCGCTGTTGCGTGGGTGCGGAGCATGCGGAAAATCAAGGAAGGATCGATTTATGAACGCAATGTTGGTTTTGCTCGTTGCGATCGTCGTCCTCGTGCTGGGCTACGTGCTCTACGGCGGATGGCTCGCAAAGCAGTGGGGCGTGGACAAAGACCGCGTCACCCCTGCACACGAGATGGAAGACGGCGTGGACTACGTTCCCGCGCCGCCGTACGTGGTGCTGGGCCACCACTTCTCGTCGATTGCCGGTGCCGGCCCCATCAACGGCCCCATTCAGGCCGCGATTTTCGGTTGGGTGCCCGTGCTTTTGTGGGTGCTCATCGGCGGCATCTTCTTCGGCGCCATGCACGACTTCGGCGCGTTGTTCGCGTCGCTGCGCCACAAGGGCCAGACGCTCGCGCTGATCATTCGCGACAACATCGACGACACGGCGAAGAAGCTGTTCTGCATCTTCGCGTACCTCACGCTGATCCTGGTGGTCGCGGCGTTCGCCTCCATCGTGGCGGGCACGTTCGCCGTGTCCCCCGTGCCGACCGACGACCCCGCGAAGGCGGCGGTGGTTACCAACACCAACCTGGCGAACCAGCGCACGGCCATGATCTCGCTGTTGTTCATCGCGGTGGCGGTCGTTTGGGGTCTGGTGACGAAGGGCCGCAAGATTCCCGCCGCCCTGAACGTGGTGTGCGCCATCGTGGTTATCGTTGCGGTGGTTGCCATCGGGTACAACTTCCCCGTGATCGCGCTTGACAACACGGCGTGGATGATCATCGTGGGCATCTACATCCTGCTGGCGTCGGTGGCGCCCGTGTGGATTTTGCTGCAGCCGCGCGACTACCTGTCGAGCTACCTGCTCTACGGCATGATCGCGCTGGCGCTCATCGGCATCATCGGCTCGGGCATTCTGGGCGCGTCTTCGAGCCTGGACATCCCCGCGTTCGCCGGCTTTGACGCCACTTCGCTCAAGGGCGACAGCAAGGTTGCCACGACGGGTTATCTGTTCCCCGCGCTGTTCATCACCATTGCGTGCGGCGCCATTTCGGGCTTCCACAGCCTGGTGGCGTCGGGCACCACGTCTAAGCAGCTCGACCGCGAAGGTCAGGCGCAGCCTATCGCCTACGGCGGCATGCTGCTGGAGTGCCTGGTGGCGGTCATCTCGCTGTGCGCCGTGGCGTTCGTGTTCTCGAGCTACATGGACGGCACCTACGCCTCGCCGACGCAGGTGTTCGCGGGCGGCCTTTCGCAGATGCTGGCCGTGATCCCCGGCCTTGAGGGCGTGGAGTCCATCGCGTACTCGCTGCTGATCTTGGCGGTGTCGGTGTTCTGCCTGACCTCGCTCGACACGGCGACGCGCCTGGGCCGCTATATGTTCCAGGAGCTCTTCACGCCGAAGGGCGTGGAGCCCGGCAACGTGACGGGCTGGCGCAAGGTCATCACCAACCCGTGGGTTGCCACCGTCATCACGGTTGCCCTCGGCGTTGGCCTGGGCATGACGGGCTATCAGCTGGTGTGGCCGCTGTTCGGCGCGGCGAACCAGCTGCTGGCGGCGCTCGGCTTGCTGGCGGTGTGCGCGTGGTTGGGCAACGCTGGTCGCAACAACAAGATGTTCTACTTCCCGATGGCGTTCATGCTGCTGGTCACGCTGTGCTCGCTGGCGCTGACGGTGCAGAGCAAGGTTGTGGCGGTTATCGGCGGCGCAATTACGCTGGCGAACGTGTTGCAGCTGGTCATTGCGCTGTTGCTTATCGTGCTGGCCATCATTTTGGCCGTGAAGGGCGTGAAGGTGATCTTCGGCAAGAAGAAGGAGCCTGCCGCTCAGGCGTAAGCGTACTGACTGTGCTTGGATAGCAAAGGGGGCTTCCGCAGACGACCTGCGGAAGCCCCCTTTTTTTGGTGCAGCGAAACGGGAGGGGTGAACGCGCAAGCGCGTCCGGGCGGCTGCCTAAAAACTGCCCACTGGGCAGTTTTCTTAACGGCGTCCGACCTCACGGTTCGAATCCCCTGAGAGCGGCGTTGTGTTGTATGGGTTTCGTTGTTGGGAGATTTCCAAAAATGAATGGTGCCCGGGGTGGGATTCGAACCCACACACCTTTCGGCATCGGTTTTTGAGACCGACGTGTCTGCCGTTCCACCACCCGGGCGCACCGTCGAATTATAGCGGAATGCGCCCGCCTCGCGCAAGAACGAGTAAAACGCCATTTTCGATACGAAATGTGCAATCCATAAGAGTCGGCCTCGAAAAAACCCACGAAATGTGCAATTTGCATACCAAAACGCGTTGGTTCGCATCGTGCGCACGCTTTCTTGACGCCGTTTTCCCAGGTCGCGGAAAGACATGGAGCTCGAATGCAGCGTAATGGGTTCTGGTAATTGCACATAAGGCGCACTTTTTTGAATGACGATGTGCTCGATTGCACATTTCGCGTCGAAAACGGCGCGAAGGCTCGTGTGCTCCAAAGGCGGCTTCGGAAAGGGTCGGGGTTTCGAGGACCTACGTCGCGGCTCGCTCCCGCGCGGCGCCGGCTTGGCGTGGCGCGCTTCGGACATGCGCGGCAAACGGCTGCCAAATGGCATCAAGCGGGCGATTTTTCGCTGCGAGCGGTAATTTTTGGTTGTGTTTTCTGCCGAAAAACACTCCACACTTTTCTGCTGAATGTCGGTGAACGGTAGTATAGTGCACTATAATGTTTAGCTGTATTAGTTCGTGCAATTACGTGTTTGGAGGCAACCGTGCTCAAGGCAATCATCGTTGACGACGAAGCGCCTGCGCGCTCAGAGCTACGCTTCCTTCTGGATGAGGTCGGTCAAGTTGACGTGGTCGCCGAGGCGGCCAGCGTGCGCGAGGCCATTGAGAAGCTGAAAGAATATCCCTGCGACGTCATGTTCCTCGACGTGAACATGCCCGAGGCCACGGGCTTGCAATTGGCCGAGGCGTTGCAGCACTTGAAATTCCCGCCCGCCGTGGTGTTCGTGACCGCCTACAGCGAGCATGCGCTGGACGCGTTCAAGGTCAACGCCATCGACTACCTGGTGAAACCTGTCGAAACCGAGCGCTTGGCGCAGGCCATCACGCGCGTGCGCGAGCAGGTGTCGCTGCATATGCAGGCGCAGAAGTCCGAGCGCATTCCCGTGGAAAAGGGCGGCAAGAAAATCCTCATCGGCATCGACAAGATTCGCTTCGTCATGGCTCGCGACGACTATGCGTATCTGCAAACCGACACCGACCGCTACTTCTCCACGGTAAGCCTGGCCCAACTGGAGAAGCGCCTCGACGGGCACGGGTTCTTCCGCGTGCACCGTGGTTATCTGGTGAACCTGTCGATGGTCGAGGAAATCGAGTCGGTTTCGGGCGGCACGCTGCTGCTTACGCTCAACGGCGTGGAGGAGAAGATCCCCGTAAGCCGCCGTCGCGTGTCGGCGCTGAAGAAGGCGCTGGGGCTTTAAGGTTTCGCTTGCCCTGACGGGACAAGCGAAATTGATCGACGCTGCGCGGGCTTGGCGCGCCCAGCGTGTGATAATTTGCAACCAACGAAGGCGACCTGCGGGTCGCCTTCGTTTTTCCTCCCGAAGTTTCTCTCCTCCTACATTCACATAACCGCCACACGGCGGGCCGGAAAATAGCCCCCATGCAGGCTGTTTGCTAAAATGGGTCAAATTCCATAATCGGCCTCGACAGCCTTGCGTATCATTTTTCGCGTCAAGGCGGGTGAAGCGCACCTTTGCGAGCGTGCGGCAACAAGGCCCGGGAGAAGAAGGAACTTATGATCTCTGGAGAGATTGAGAAGCTCTACCCGTCAGCGAAAACGCTGGTGAAAGAGTGCGTGGCAAGCCGCATCTTCGCGAAAGACGCTACGCTGTACGGTTTTTCCGAGCAGGCGCAGGCGTGTGCCGAGAACTTTATGGGCTGGGCCGATTTGGCCAGCCACCCGCAATGTGACGTGGCGGCGCTGCAGGCGTTTGCCGATCAGGTGGTGGCGGACGGCCTCGACACGGTCATTCTGGTGGGGCAAGGCGGCTCCACACAGGCTCCCATGACCATGACCAAGTACAACAAGCAAGACAGCAACCGCGTGAAGTTCCGCACGCTCGATTCCGACTCGCCCGTGCGCGTGCGCGAGCTTTTGGCGTCGTGCGACCCGGCGTCCACGCTGGTGGTCATCTCGTCGAAAAGCGGCGGCACCATCGAGCCGCGCTTGCTGCTGTGCGCGCTGCGCGAGGCGTTTGCCGAGGTCATCAGCGAAGACGAGTTGCGTTCCCACCTGGTTGCCATTACTGACCCCGGCTCCGACTTGGAGAAGCAGGCGCGCGAGGAAGGCTGGCGCGCGGTGTTCTCCGGCGAGCCCACGGTGGGCGGGCGCTTCTCGGCGCTGTCGGTGTTCGGTCTGCTTCCGGCGGCGCTTGCGGGTATCGACCTTGACGCGCTGCTTGAGCACGCGCGCGAGGCCGAGCGCCAGTGCAGCGAGGACGCCATCGACAACCCCGCCATCAACCTGGCGGCGTTCCTGTACGACAACTACTGCGCGGGTCGCAACAAGTTCTCGTTCCTCACGCCGAAGCGCGGGCGCGTGCTGGGCTTGTGGATCGAGCAGCTGGTGGCCGAGTCGGTGGGCAAGGAAGGCCAGGGCATCCTGCCGAACATCGAGATCGACTCGCTGCTTTTGACCGACGACCCGGGCGACCGCAGCGTTATCATGTACCTCACGAAAACCGATCTGTGGGACGAGCGCCGCAACTTCGAGATGAGCCTCGCCTACATCGACCCCTCGATTCCGCGCCAGAACTATCGTATCGACTCGGTGGAAGAGCTCGCCGAGCACTTCATCATGTGGGAGTACGCCATCGCCATGTGCGGCTACCTCATGAAGGTGTGCCCGTTCGACCAGCCCGACGTGGCGTCGGCGAAGGCGGCGGTGCTCGGCATTCTGCGCGACGGGCAGCCTGCGCCCGACTACGAAGAGGTGTTCACCGACATGGTGAACATGGGCACGGTCGAGGTGCGCCAGGCGCCGGCGTTCGAGGGCTGCGAGGACGTGCGCTCCACGCTGTACGCGCTGCTGTCGTCGGTGCAGTCGGGCGACTTCTTCGCGCTGAACGCGTTTCTGCCGTTCACGGGCGAAGGCCGACGCGAGGCGCTGGAAGCCATTCGCCACGGCGTTGCGGAGGCGTTCGGCGTGGTGTCATGTTTGGAAGTGGGGCCGCGCTACTTGCACTCCACGGGGCAGCTGCAAAAAGGCGGGCCGAACTGCGGCGTGTTCTTGATCCTGTCGGCCGACGAGTTGAAGGACATCCCGCTGCCGCGCGAGGCCGAGTCGCTCGGCGCGCTGGCGAAGGCTCAGGCGTCGGGTGATTTGCTGACGCTGGCGGGTCGCGGACGCCGGTGCGTGCATTTGCACCTGCCCGACAACTCGGGCGTGACGCTGCGTATGCTCGCGCGCTTGATCGACGAGACGATTGCCGAGATCCTGAGCGACCGTGCGCTGGCTGAGGCGGCCGCGCGCGAAGAGGACGAGGCGGTTGAGGCTGCGAACGCCGAGGCTGCGAACGCCGAAGCGGGCGAGCGTGTGGAGGCTGCGGAGGTTGTGGAAGACGTTGTGGCCGCGGAGGCGATTGGCGTCGAAGCCGCGGCGGGGGCGGTTGCCGAAAGCTAGCCAGACGCCAACGGCTTCAGGTTCTTTCGCGCAGACGCGAACACATGATGCGTGCGACGAGCAAGGCGTGCTTGTCGCACGTTCGTTTTCGGGGGAGAGGCTATGATCGAGGCGCTCGACATACACGTGCAAGGCATCGTGCAAGGGGTGGGTTTCCGCCCCTTTGTCTATCGCATGGCAAAAAAATACCTGATCAACGGCTGGGTTTTGAACGCAACCGACGGCGTGCACATCCACGCCGAGGGCGAGGGGAAGCTGCTCGACGAGTTTGTCTTGGAGTTGTCGGACAACGCGCCCGCTGCGGCCCAAGTCGAGCAAATCGAGCTTGCGGAAGTGCCGCTGGAAGGGTTCGACACGTTCGAGATTCGCTTCTCGGACGCGGCGGAGGTCGAGCAGACCACGCTCGTGTCGCCCGACTTGGCAACGTGCGACGACTGCCTAAGCGAGCTGTTCAACCCCAACGACCGTCGGTTCCGCTACCCCTTCATCAACTGCACGAACTGCGGGCCGCGCTTCACCATCATCGAGGGGCTGCCCTACGACCGCGCGAAAACGTCGATGCGCGCGTTTGAGATGTGCCCGCGCTGCGCCGCCGAGTACGCCGACCCGCTCGACCGCCGATTCCACGCGCAACCCGACGCGTGCTTCGAGTGTGGGCCCGTGGTTTCGTTTGCCCTGGCGGGGCAAACGAAACCGAGATTTATTTACGGGCGTACGCGGGAGGAGTCGGACGCTATCTTTGCGCGGGCGGTTGAGGTGCTGCGTGCGGGCGGCATTGTGGCGGTGAAGGGGCTCGGCGGGTTTCATTTGGTGTGCGACGCGAACAACGCCGAGGCGGTGGCGAAGCTGCGCGCGCGGAAGCGTCGCGAGGGCAAGGCGTTCGCGGTGATGATGGCGAATGCCGACGACGTGCGCGCGGTGTGCGCGGTGAACGAAGTCGAGGAGGCGGTGCTCTCGGGCGCTCAGCGGCCGATCGTGCTGCTGCGCAAGCGCGCAGGCGTCGAGCTGGCGCCGCAACTGGCCGACGGGTTGAGCGAGCTCGGCGTCATGCTGCCGTACACGCCCGTGCAGCATTTGCTAATGCACGACTTCTGCGCTGCCGTTGCCGCCGGCGATGCGGGCAGCGCGGACAGCGCGGATGGCCAGCGGCGTCGGAAGGGCGACACCGTGCCGCCGATGCTCGTGATGACCTCGGGGAACTTGCACGACGAGCCCATCGTGACGAGCGATGCGGAGGCCTACGAGAAGCTTGGCGACGTCGCCGACGCGTTTTTGGGGAACAACCGAGAGATTCTCACGCGCTTCGACGACTCGGTGGTGCGCGTGGTTAGCGCGGGAACCGCCGGCTATGCGGTGCAGTTTATTCGGAGAGCGAGGGGTTATGCGCCGGTTCCGCTTGTCGTTCCGTTCGTTGCTGACGCAACGAACGGACAGCTCGACGCTGCGACGCCGCCATGCACCGAACCTTGCGGCTCCAAGTCCTCCTCGCCTACCGAAGTAGGCTTCGTCGGGCTTTCCCCGCAATCTTCGGCACCTGGTGACGCCTCGCTGACGTTACGAACGACCAGTGACGTTCCTTTCGATTCCGTGTCGCCCGTCATCTTCGCCACGGGGCCTGAGCAGAAAAACACGTTCACCTTGGCTCGGGAGGGCGAGGCGTTCGTCTCGCAGCATATCGGCGACATGGAGAACGCGGAAACCTACGACGCGTGGCTGGCCGCGAAGGCGCGCTTCGAGGCGTTGTTCGAGCTTACGCCCACGGCGGTGGCGTGCGACAAGCACCCCGAGTACCTTACCTCCAAATGGGCGCATGACCAGGCGCTTCCCGTGACCGAGGTACAGCACCACCATGCGCATATTGCATCGGCGATGGCGGAAAACGGGTTGCGCGGCCCTGTGTGCGGCATCGCGTTCGACGGCACGGGTTTCGGTGAGGACGGTGCCATCTGGGGCGGCGAGGTGCTGTTGGCGAACCTGCAGACGTTCGAGCGCTTCGCCAACTTCGCCTATGTGCCCATGCCGGGGGGTGCTGCGGCCGTCAAGAACCCGCTGCGCATGGCGTACGGCGTGCTGTGGGCGTTCGACCTGCTGGAACATCCCGGCGTGCAGGCGGCGCTCGATGCGCTGGGCGCGCAGGCGGGTATCTGCGACGCGATGATCGAGCAGGGGCTCAACACGCCGATGACGTCGTCGGTCGGGCGCCTGTTCGACGCCGCCAGCGCCCTGCTCGGCGTGTGCACCAAGCCGAGCTACGAAGGCGAGGGCGCTTGTTTGCTCGAAGCCTTATGTTCCGTCGTTGCTGACGCCCCCGAATCCGACGACGCCTCCGCGCGCGAGCGCTACGCCGTTGCCGTCGTGAAAAACGCGGCGAGCGAGACCAGCACGGCGCAGGACACCTCGGTGCTGCTGTTCGACGCCGCGCCCACGTTCCGCGCCCTGCTCGACGATCTGGCGGCAGACGTGCCCAAACCCGTTATCGCGCGCCGCTTCCACGACGCGATCGTCGGGGCCGTCGTGCAAACGGCCGAGTTGGTGCGCGCGCTGTACGACATAAACACGGTGGTGCTGTCGGGCGGCGTGTTCATGAACCGCTACGTGATCGAGCACGCGCTGGCGGCGCTTGAGGCCGCAGGTTTCACGGCGGCTATCAATCGCGACCTGCCGCCCAACGACGGGTGCATCTCTTACGGTCAAGCTGTGGTAGCATGGGCGGCTCGCTAATAGTCTTCGCGGCAAAGTATGAGGGTGCTCGGCTTTGAAGAAAATATCCGGCAAACACCCTTCCTGTCATCTCAATTGTTGTTTTGCACAACTGCGACTCAAGAGCATTGGACTTTTAGTTCCACACTGCCTCTTGTCGCAGCTGCATAATGGGAAGAGGAGATTGAGAAGCAAGGTGATCGAATGGTTTCCTATACACTGCCGGGGATGACGGAATTTTCCGAGTTGAATTTATTGTTTCTATCGTTTTACCGGGACGCTCGCGATATTTTCTTCGATGATGTTGAAATCGAAAGCGTCTATGGCGGATTTCCTGGAAGCCCGCTTTGCGGCGGTCGCAACAATATTGGCGATCCGGTCTGGCTTTCCGATGTGGAGAAATGTCTTGCAAGGTATCGTGACTTAGGTACTGCCTGCAACGTCACGTTCACTAACCAATTCGCAACGGCGGATGTTATCGAGTGCGATACATATGGCCAAGGTATATTAGATATGCTCGATACGGTTTCGCCCGAGCCCAATTTGGCCAATGGGGTGATTTTGTTTTCGGACGCGATGAACGACTTTGTGCGAAGTGCCCATCCGAGGCTTCGCCGGATATCGTCGACAACTAAACAGCTGGAGTCTATCGAGGCAACCAATCGAGAAATAAACGCCTTCGATCGCGTCGTCCTCAACTATAACTTTACCCATGACGAACAAGCTATATCGGCGATAGATCATCGAGAAAAGCTTGAGGTCATGGTGAACGAATACTGCACGCTGGGTTGTCCTTTTCGGTTGGATCATTATCGAGCAACGAGCGAATGTCAGCTCAAAGGTGTTCCCTGCGACTTCAGGTGCAGGCACAAGCCCGCGCCTCAAGTGTGGGGCTTTCTTAACGGCCTTATTGAGGGTGACGTGTTTCTAAAAAATGACCAGGTTCGACATTACGCGAACGATCTGGGTGTGGGGAGCTTTAAGATCGTGGGTCGTGGCCTTTCGCGCTATGACGTAATCGACTCGTATCTATACTATTTAATAAAGCCTGAACATTGGTATGAAGTTCGCGATTATCTTATCCATAGGGATTATCTATAGACGCCTGATGATTTCACTGCGTTGTTTCGCGTTATGAAGTGCAGGGCTCGCTTGGCAGAGAAGCGCGTTCTGCGTTTTTTGCTCAATAAAGCGCCCTATTGTTTGTGCAGATGCACAAACCGGTGTCGTTTGATTCGCGAGAACAACCGTCTGTCGAGGAAAAGCTTTATCGCCTTGACGCGGTTTTAATTAAAAAGCCTTCGCATTTTGTCTGAAAAATGGCATTTCATCTGCGTAAATAGAACGCCCAAAGAAAAGAAGACAACTTTGGCTGTCTGCGGGCGACTTGTAACTTCGCCTGATCTCATACTGGGTCTATCTCGAGGGGGCTTGAGGGGTTGCTGGTGGCGATGTGCCGTTGCTGCAACGAAGGGTGTCGCCACGCAAGTTGGTCGTCAATGACGCTTCTCAGCTCAAGAGGGAGACTTCCCCTGCGAGTGATAGAAGGTGGGTGTCGTGCGTTCTAGTTGTGCTTTGGCTCGGCGCTGTCTTTTTGTCGCCTTCGAAAGCCCGTCGTGGATGGTTTCAATCGAAGAAGAGAGAGGAGAAAGGCATGGAACGAAAGAATCTCGAAGAGCTCTATCACAAGGGCGAACTCGAGTGGGAAGAGGGCGAATACACGGTTTGCCGTGGATTCCAATGGACCCCTCCTGGATGCCACAACAGTTGCGGCATCCTGTACTACCTGAAAGATGGCGTGATGGATCATGCCGAAGGCGATCCGCTGTTCCCCTACAACAACGGTCGCTTGTGCGCACGCTGCCTGAACCTGCACGAGGCTGGCTACCAAGAAAACCGCCTGAAGTACCCGCTGCTTCGCAAGAAAGAAGACCGCGGCAACATCGACGCCTTCAAGCGCATCAGCTGGGATGAAGCGCTCGACTACATCGCCAACTACGTGAAGAACGAAATTGACGGCAAAGGTTACGGCCGCGAGTCGATCTTCGGCATGGTGGGTACGGGCCGCAACATCTGCTGGCAGGTTCCGTGGATTATCAACAATGCGTTCGGTTCTCCGAATACTTTCTGCGCATTGTTCTCCGGCGACTCGTGCGCCGTCCCGCGTACGGCTGCAACTGTGGCGCTTATGGGCGGTTATCCGGTTTCCGACTTTGGCCAGTTCAACGAGCAAATGATGGATTACCCCGACTTCACTGTTCCGGGAACCATTCTTATTTGGGGCGCCAATCCGCTGCGCTCTAATGCCGACTGCTTCCAGGGCTTCTGGATCACCGACGCCATGAAGCGCGGTTCTCAACTTGTGGTGATCGATCCGATGATCAACTGGATGTCGGCAAAGGCGGCTGTGCAAATTCAGATTCGTCCTGGCACCGATGCGGCAGTTGCGATGGCTATGAATCATGTCGTCATGGAGGAAGACCTATACGACCACGACTTTGTTGACAAATGGTGCTACGGTTTTGACGAGTGGCGTGAGCGTTGTGCGGAGTGGACGCCTGAAAAGGCTGCCGAAGTTGCCTGGTGCGAAGCCGACGACATTCGTGCTGCTGCTCGCTTTATCGCCACAAACGGCGCATGTGCTGCTCCTTTTGGGGTTTCAAACGACCAAAAGCGCAACGGGGTTGCTGCTTATCAGTCTATTTTCAACATGCTTGCCATCACCGGCAACTACGAAAACCCTGGCGGCAATACCATTGCTTATGACCCGTGGGGCACGGTCATGTCCTATATTGCAGGTTGGGATGAGGGCGTGCTCACTCCCGAGATGAAGGCGAAGCGCTTGGGTGACAAGGAGTTCCCGCTGCATTCCGTGGGGTTCTCCGCGCTTGGTCAACCCGACATTCTCTTGAAGGCGCTCGAAACCAACAACCCCCCGATGCGCATGAGCTTTTGCATGGGCACGAATCCTTTCGTGAACATGGCTCCCGATGCGTCGCGCGCCTACCATGCGCTCATGAATGTCGATTTCGCCGTTGCATGCGACTACCGCATGACGCCCTATATTGCCGGTTGCGTCGACTTGGTTCTTCCTATTGCCATGAATTGGGAGCGCAATACGCTTCGTTGCTGGTTTACTCCTATGCGCGCCAACCGCAAAATCTCGACGTATTACGAGGCTAAGTCTGACGAGGAGATCGTGGTGCTCTTGGGCAACAAGATGAATCCCGAGTTCTTCCAGTCGAAGGGTATCAGTACCGACATGGACATGCTTGAGTACATTGTGCAGCAGGCCCCGAACCACACATGGAGCTTCCAAGATCTCTACGATGGCAAGGCCGACGGCAAAAACTACGATTGGCCTGATCGTCCATACTATCAGTATAAGACGGGTGGTTTGCGCCCCGACGGCCAGCCTGGTTTTGCCACCGCGACAGGTCGCATTGAGCTGTGGTGCACCATGTTCGCCAACCTTGGCCTCGAACCTATGCCCAAGTACGAGGAGCCGGCGGAAAGCCCTGTTTCTACGCCTGAGTTGTTCGAGAAGTATCCGCTCGTCCTTACCACTGGGGCGCGAAACTTCGAGTTCTTCCACTCCGAGCAGCGCGAGCAGGCGCATATGCGCGCGACATATCCCGATCCGCGCGTTCGAATCAACCCCGAAGACGCTAAGGAATTGGGTGTTTCCGACAACGAATGGGTATGGATTGAAGGCGTGCGTGGTCGTTGCCGCCAACGTGCTCTCGTCACCGAGGGAATTATGAAAGGCGTCGTTGAGGCCGACCACGGTTGGTGGTTCCCCGAACAAGACGGAAACGCTCCCCATTTGTTTGGCGCGTTCGATTCGAACATCAACAACCTCACGGAGAACTGCAATCCTGGGCCTTATAGCTTCGGTGCTGATTTCCGCAGCACGCTGTGCAAGATTTATCCCTGCACGCCAGAGAACAGCGAAGTTATGCCTGGCGTCGAAGTCGTGATCAATGGCGGCTTCACGAAAACCCCCGTGTATGGGAACCCGGCAGTCGCCGCATACGGTGAGCAACAGTAAGAGAGGGGGACAGAAATGAGCAAAATGGGTCTTTTTATCAACTATGACATCTGTTTCGGATGCCACGCCTGTGAGATGGCGTGTTCTCAAGAGAAAAAGCTCCCTGCGGGTGAGTTTGGCATCAAGATTGCCCAATATGGTCCGCATAAGAACATCAACGGTGACTGGGAATACACCTACCTTCCTATTCCAACCAAACTCTGCGATCTGTGCGCCGAGCGCACGGATATCGGCAAACTTCCCAGTTGCGTGCATCATTGCGAGGCTGCATGCATGGAGTATGGCGACATGGAGGAGCTTTCTAAACGGCTTGTCGAGCAACCGCGCTCCGTTGTTTTTTCGCTTGACTAATCGGTTCGGCCATATTGCGTTTTGCCAGCACCTTTCGGGTGCCGGCAAGCAGGGGGGTTGACAGCATCACACGGTGTCGCTTCGCCGATGCGCGTGGGGCTGTATCGACGAGGTGCAACAACGAAAGGGGAAAAATGAATTACAAAATTATCGACGGCGAAAAAGTGTACGGCTATCGCTGGGTTATCTTGGCGCTCATGGGCCTTGCCTGTATCGTCGTGAACGGATCTACTCTTGTGTTTGCTGGTATGGCGGGTATTCTTTTGAATCCTGTGGGGCAATGGGCCTTCGATGCCCAACAGTTCATGATGCTTACGAGTTGTTCGTATTTGACGGGCTTTTTGTTCTGTATGGTGACCGGCACGATGGCCGACCGTATGGGTATCAAAAAGGTGCTCATTGTCGGTTTGGCGATTTCTGCAGTCGGTGCTATTTTGCGCATCTTCTGGGGCGGATTCGCTGGCATGTTTGCGACATCGGTTATTTTCGGTTTCGGCCTGGCGGCTCTGAACGCGAACTCTGCTAAGATCATCAGCCTATGGTTTCCTGGCAAGATGGTTAGCGTTGCCATGGGAGTTTACCTGTGTTGCGCCACTGTCGGTTGTGCCCTCGCCGTGCCCCTGGCCGGCATGGCAGCCGAGCCGACCCCTGTTTTCATTGCGGTCGCTGTTCTTTCTGTAGCCGTCGTTGTGTTGTGGGCGGTACTCTATAAGAAGCATCCCGACAACGAACAGCGCATTGTCGAGCCCGTTATGAAGCATCTCGGCGTTGTCGTGAAATCGAAGAACTTGTGGGTTGCCTGCCTCGTCATCGGCTTCGTCATGGCTGCCGGTGCGGTCAACAACGGTTATCTCGTTGCTGCTCTTTCGGGTGATCCCGCAGTTGGTGGCAAGGCGCTTGACTACACTTTCGCAACGCTTACGTCTTCTGTGTGCAACATTACCTGCTCGGTCGGTGGCATCATGTTCCCGCTCATTTTCTCGAAGACTCATAACGAGAAATGGTGGCTCGTCGGGCTGTGCGCTGCCGTCATCGTTGGCATCGGCATCTACTGGTTCATGCTCGACGGCGTCGCTACCGCCGTGGGCGTCATGATCGTGTCCGTGCTCGTCGGCGGCGTGCTTCCGTTGGCGAAGGCTCTTCCCGCTCAGCTTCCCGACATCAGCCGCGAGCACATGGGCGCTGCGGGTGGTCTGCACTCCACTATTCAGAACGCGTTCGCGTTTCTCATTCCGTCTTATGTGGTGGCACCGATCTGCGGTCTGAACTACGACCTGCTTAATGGCGCGGCATATGCAATTCTGACGGCGCTTGTTCTTGTGTCTGCGATATTCCTTCCAAAGCTCGTTACGGGAAATCGCGCGCCTGTAGCTGAAGAATCTGAAAAGTAAGACACCGTTTGCCTCTCCCCAATGCGTACCCCCTGTGTGTTGGGGAGAGGCCTGATTCCTCGCGGGTGGGGCTTCGGAGTGGAAGTCCCACCCTGCTGTGCAGGAGGCTTCATGTGTTGGGCGTGCAACCCTGTATGCGGAAGATGCAAGCCGCCGAAGCAGAAAGTTGCGACATGCTCGTCATGCGGCGCGGTCTCGTTCTTCTCGCGTGAGGCGGTACTTTCGAAAAATGATCTCGTGTGTTCTCGATGCGGCTGCAATCTGACAGAGCAGCTCGTGGCGACTCCTGTTTTATGCAAGCGCAGCGGGGTATGGTGCGCTTGGCCTTGCGGGCAAAGCGACAAAATGCCGGAGTCAGGCTATGCGGATTGCCCGTACAACACGCCGATTCCGCGGCAAGAGGCGGTCGGCGAGTCGAAGTGGTGAGAGAGAAGAGGAAAGAAGAGGAGATGACGATGAAGAAATACAGCGAAGAACTCTATCGAACGGATCGCCACTGGAAAGAGGGAGGCTTCGATGTGTACCGCTCAACTCATTGGTCGGCACCGGGTTGTCACAACGGGTGTGGTCTGGTGTACTACGTGAAAAACGGCAAGCTCGATCATGTCGAGGGCGATCCGAACGCCGCTTTCAATCAAGGTCGCTTATGCATTCGATGCTTGAATCAACTTGAGGCGATTTACAGTGAGGACAGGATCGTTCATCCCATGCGACGCGATCCCGAAAGGCGCGGCGACGACGACGCGTGGGAGCAGTGCAGTTGGGACGAGGCGTACGACCTCATCGAGGAGAATGTACGCCGCATTCAGCAAGAATACGGTTCTGAATCCATTGTTGGCCTTGTCGGCACTGGACGTGACGTGAACTGCCAATTGGCGTTGACCTGCTACGTTGCGTTTAAGACGCCCAATCTGGCGTGCGGGTTTTTGACGGGAGACTCGTGCATGCTTCCTCGTATGGCGGGAACGATGATCACGCACGGCGACTGCCCTGTTGCCGATATGTCGCAGTTTTCTGAACTACGCTACGACGACCCTCGATACGAATGGCCAGAAGTGTGTTTGATTTGGGGCAATAATCCGATTGTCTCCAACGGCGACGGCTTTTTTGGACACTGGATCGTCGACGCAATGAGGCGAGGTGGTACGAAGCTCGTTGTCGTCGACCCTGAGGTCACGTGGCTCGCGGCGCACGCCGAGGTTCTTTTGCAGGTTCGCCCCGCAACTGATGCGGCGCTCGCTATGTCGATGATTAACGTGGTCATTGAAGAGGACCTGTATGATCATGACTTTGTCGAGAGGTGGACATACGGGTTCGATGAACTTTCCGAACGCGTGAGAGACTGGACACCCGAGCGTGCTGCGGAGATATGCGGCATCGATGCGGAGGGCATCCGACGTGCAGCTCGTCTTTTTGGCTCCGCGCGGCCTGCGGCACTGCAATGGGGCTTGGCAACCGATGCTCATGCGAACGGCGTTCACGAGGTGCATGCTATCATGGCGCTTTCGGCGTTGACGGGAAATCTCGAGGTACCTGGCGGGATGCGCATGGCGCGTTTGCCCTGGGATATGGAGCTTTCCTATTCATGTGGGTGGAAATGGCTTGATCCGGAGCTTCAGGCGAAGAGGCTCGGCAACACCATGTCTCCTATGCACCAGTTTGGCGTCACCGCTTGTGCCCAGGCGGATTGCATGCTCAATGCCATCGAGACGGGCGATCCGTACCCTATCAAGATGCTCTATCTTGAAGGAACGAACCCAATTGCGAATATGGGCGCCGAAGCACCGCGTGTGTACGAAGCGATGATGAAGATGGATTTCAACGTGGTGCTTGATTATGTGCTGACGCCAACGGCGAGTGCTGCCTGCGATCTGTTCCTGCCGATCGCAATGGCTGCCGAGCGGACTTCCATTCGCGAATGGTGGGCTCCAACTCGTGCGTGCATGCCCGTTGTCGATCCGCAAGGCGAAGCGCGATCGGACAATCAAATCACCATCGATTTGATAAATCGACTGAATCCCGAGCTTGCGCATGAGGTGTTTCACGACATCACCACTGAGGCCGAGCTTTGCCAGTGGCAGATAACCTACAATGCGCACAATGCGCCGGAAGGCCAAACTTTCGCCGACCAAGTCGAAAAGGTTGCAACATGGCCGCAAGTTGAATATTTCCGCCATGAGAAAGGGTTGTTGAGGACGGATGGCAAGCCAGGATTTAATACGGCGACGGGTCGGATAGAACTTTACTCGCCAGCGTTTGCTTCGTTCGGCTTAGATCCTCTGCCGAAGTACGAAGAACCCTGGGAAAGCCCAATCAGTAGCCCCGAGAAGTTCGAGGAGTATCCGGTCATTATCACGACGGGGCATCGTTCTTGGGAGTTCTTCCACTCCGAGGGGCGTAACCAGGAGACGATGCGCGAACTTCATCCGGATCCCTTGTTCGATGTGAACCCCGAAACCGCCGAGTTGTATGGCATTGGGGAGGGAGATTGGTGCTGGATCGAGAACGGTCGGGGTCGTTGTCGTCAACGCGCTCATCTGACGCCTCAGATGGAGCCGGGTGTCATTAATGCTGAGCATGGTTGGTGGTTCCCGGAGACTGAGGCGAACGCTCCGAATTTGTTTGGCGTATTCGACTCGAACATCAACAATCTTACCACTCAAATGGCATACGGCGAGACGGGCTATGGCGCGCCATACAAGGGCTTCTTGTGCAAGATATATCGCTGCACGCCCGAAAACAGCACGCCGACCCCAACCGAGGTGATAGCAAATGGAGGCTGGGATTACGAACGTATCACTATGTCCAACCACGACAAAATAGTCCGTTCATCTGAGAGGGCGTGCTAGGGGGCATCATGACATACGGTCTTTTCATTGATTATGGGTATTGCACGGGATGCCACACCTGTGAGGTTGCGTGCAAGAAGGAGCATCACCTGAAAAAGGGGCAGTGGGGTATTCACGTTCTGCAAGATGGCCCCCGGCAAAAGGAGGACGGCTCTTGGGAGTTTACCTACATTCCGCTGCCAACAAGCCTCTGCGACCTTTGCGGGGAGCGTGTCGGCGTGGGTCGGCTTCCGATGTGTGTTCATCACTGCCAAGCGGGGGTAATGGAGTTCGGGGAACTTGAGGAGTTGGTGAAGCTTCAGAGTCGCACACCGAACTCGGTTGTGTTTCGTCCTGCTGTTGGATAGGTGCGTGAATCTGCTCTCACAATCGTAGCGAAGATCTCGGCAAAGGGCTTTGCTCGCAGGAGCAGGCCCTTTTCTGTTCCTGTCGAAGCAAAGACTTAGACAAGCAGCTGGCGAAACTTGTTTGAGGTGAGTATTTTGTATCGGTAGTAGCTGATCAGGCGCTCTCTCACGCTAAATTGCTCCAAATTGATGCCGAACTTCTTTTCAATGCTGTTAATGCGATAGAGCACGTTATTGCGATGCATATGAAGTTGTTGAGCTGTGGGCGTGGTTTTTCGTTCATTGAACAGGTAGTAATACAGCAGTTTTATATCACTTGTGCTATGTCCTGGCTCGGCTGCGGCGATGTCGTCCAGTATGGTATGACTCATGCAAAACGACCATAAATCGGAGTCTTGATCACGGGCGTCGAGGCAGTAATACGCGAAAGCGTCGCTGAAGTGGATGACGCGTCGGCTGTCAATGTTGTCGAGCGGGCGCAGCTCGATATCGATACATGATTTGTAAGTGCGAGCGATGCGGGCTTGCGCGAGCGCAAAACGAAGGTCGCGCAACCGCTCGAATGCGTCAGATGTGTATCCCATGCATTTCATCTCGCGACAGAAAGCGTTGAGCTTGTCGAAATCTTCCTTACGTCGGCTGACGTGTTTATCTTTGTAGAAACTGAGCACAAGCAAGGAGTCTTCATAGGAAAAGACAAAGCGATCGGGATAGGCTTTTTGCAGCATGGACGCGATCCATGACGGCTGCTCGACATATTCGCCGACTCGGTAGTCGATCATCTCGAGGCTAAACCATCCTCTTGTCTCGAGATTGAGCAGAGCTGACTGCTCGTCGAGATAGGCCTGGGTGAGTCGCGCGTCATCGATGACTTTTCTGAGGAAGAGCGCAGTGGGGGATTCGTTGAAAAGGGCGCTGCTCACGACTTGTTGACAAGCGCTCGAAAGAATTTTGAACAGATCGAGCGTTCCGGGCGTTACGTCGTGGTTGCTGCAAACCATAACGACATGGCCTGCATAAGAGTTGCCGCTTCTCAGCACGCTTGTGACATATTGGTATGGGGCAATGGAATCCGGCCCAAACACATGCACCTCTTTTTGGTCACGCCATTCTTCGATTGCTCCGATCGAGTCGGCTGTTTTAATGGTGTCGATGTCGTGGTAGCCGAGGCGCACGAGTTCCGTTGAAAGGGGGTCGACAGGTTCAATGTTTTTGGTACATGCGACGAGGCTATATGTCGAGTCGTTCACGTCGATGAAGTTGTCGAATATGAACTCGCTTGCGTCGATGATCTCTTGGACGGTTCCTTTCCTCGCAACGATACGTGCAAGGTCGTCGGCCCATTTTCGTGTCGTGAAAATGCGCAGGTAAATTGCCGACATGGCGATCGCTTGCAGCTTCGCTCTATCACCTGGTATTTTGCTTCGAACAATGACGAGCTTGCGAGCAAGGTCGGGCGCAAAAGGCGGGGCATCGACAGAGAAGGGTTCGTCTTGTTGCAGAACAATTAGACCCATGGCGTGTGGATGTTGCATGAAGAGCACATCTACGTCAGTCAGCCCGACGACGTAAAGAGTTACGCGATCGTCGTAGGTGGAGAATTGCTTCCCGGACGAAGGGGGCGCAGTGCACCATGAGATCGTGCGACTCGGATTGTCGGGTAGTGAAACGATTTCAAAATCATCGAGCTTGTCGAGAACTACGTTAACGGTTGTTGCTCCAGCAAAGCCTCGTGAAGAAGGCGTTTGGACGTCGGTATTCATAAGCCCCCCGTATCGCAATGATATTTACCATGCTAGCAGGAAAAACTGGAAAAGAGTTGAAGCGATTGCAAAAAATATTGCGTCCTTCAATACCAATCAACACCGATGCCGATGGCTTGGTCTGTATCTGTGCGTTGTCGGAGGAGATGCGAGTTTTCGTATGGCGCAAATAAGAAGTTGGCGTGATGGTGTGTGACGGTTTTGGCCGAAGGCTGCACGGGTGCTTATGATACGGGTATTTGGTGGGCCTATTGCTCAAAGTCGTTGGCATGCTCTGCGAGGTAGATCGCCAATTGTAGGTAGTTGCCGATATGTTGCTGACTTGTCGTGGCGAACCTGCGAAAATGGCATTAGGCAAAACGGGGGTAATTGAAAGAAGGTATGACGTATGTGTTTGGCGATTCCCGCGAAAATCGTTGAAATCGAAGGCGACGGGTTGGCGACGGTCGACATCTTGGGCGTGACGCGCTCGATCTCGGTCGACCTCACGCCGAGCGCGCAGGTGGGCAGCTACGTGCTGGTGCATGCCGGCTTCGCCATCGAAGTGGTTGACGAGCAGTACGCGCAGGAAACCATCGAGCTCATCAAGCAGTTCCCCGACCTTGTCGGCGAGGACCTGGGCATCGGCCCCGAGGAGCTTGCCACGGCCGGTGCAAGCGCGTAGCGGCTCCAGCTGCTTCAATGAGACGACAACCTGCGAGGGGTTTCATGACAGACCTTCAACAAGAACTCAAAGCGTTCAAAGATCCCGAGCTCGCGCGCGGGCTCATCGACTCGATTCGCGCGCTGGCGCCTGAGGGCGGCGCCACGCTCATGGAGGTGTGCGGCACGCATACGGTGGCCATCGCGCGCAACGGCATTCGCGGTCTCATGCCCGAGGGCACGCGCCTTGCCAGCGGCCCGGGTTGCCCGGTGTGCGTGACCTCGAACCACGACCTCGACAAGGTGATAGCGCTCGCGCGCGTTCCCGGCGTGACCATCGCCACGTTCGGCGACATGACGCGCGTGCCGGGCTCGACGTCGAGCCTGCTTGCCGAGCAGGCGGCCGGCCGCTCGGTGGAAATCGTGTACTCGCCGCTCGACGCGCTGCGCCTGGCGCAGGAAAACTCCGAGCGCGAGGTGGTGTTCGTGGGCGTGGGCTTCGAGACGACCACGCCGCTGGTGGCGATGGCTATCAAACGCGCGAAGGCGGCGGGCCTCAAAAACTTCAGCGTATACGCGGCCCACAAGAACATGCCGGGCGCGTTGGAGGCCATCGTGAACGACCCGGCTCTCAAGGTCGACGCGCTCATCTTGCCGGGGCACGTGAGCACCATCATCGGCGTGGAGCCGTACCGTTTCCTGGCCGAGAAGTACGGCATCCCCGGCGTGATCACGGGTTTTGAGCCGGTGGACGTGCTGCAGGGCATCGCCATGATTATGCGGCAGCTGCACGAAGGCCGCGCCGACATCGAGATCGCCTACGCGCGCGGCGTGATGCCCGAGGGCAACCCCGTGGCGCTCGCCGCCATCGACGAGGTGTTCGAAACGTGCACGTCGACGTGGCGCGGCTTGGGCGAGATTCCCGGCTCGGGCTATCGCATCCGTGACGAGCTCGCGGAATTTGACGCCATGCGCCGCTTCGCGCCCGAGGTGGAACCGACGGTCGAGCACAAAGGCTGCCGCTGCGGCGACGTGCTGCGCGGCGTCATGCCGCCGAGCGAGTGCCCGCTGTTCCGCACCGTGTGCAGCCCCGAGAACCCCGTGGGCCCCTGCATGGTGTCAAGCGAAGGCAGCTGCGCCGCCTACTACCGCTACTACTAACGAAGCCGAGGGGGCGAGGCGAGCTTCCGACTTGCCCCCTGCATTCGCCCCCACTCGCCGCGCTTGGCGAATGTGGTAGCGTAAACGTTAATCGCAAAACTAGGTTCTCCGCTGCGTTCATATTGAGCAAACAGCCTCGAAACGAGCCAACTTCGTGATTCTGACGTTTCTGGGCTGCATCATTTAGGGCTGTGGTATGATTGCAGCAGTAAACCCGCCGGCCTCTCAACGATGCTCACTGGCGGGTCTTTCTGTATTCGGAGGGCAGCGATGGAGTTTGCAAAGCCGTTTCTGACATTGAAGAGCAGGCGGATCTGCTTATCTCGCGTGGCATGATCGTTGACAAGAGCGTACTCATCGAGCATTTGGAAGACGTGGGCTACTATCGTTTGAGTGGGTATTGGCACATCTTCCGCAATGCCGACGAGACGCTGCGCAAGGACACAACGTTTGAGCGCGTATGGGATCTTTACGTCTTCGACCGGCAACTCAGGCTTGTCGTGTTGGATGCGATAGAGCGTGTCGAGATTTACTTCAGAACCCAGTTGGCTCACATGCTGGCTAGAGATACTGGTCAGTTCGGCTATCTAGACAATTCGGGGTTGCCAAGACTTGAGGCCAGACATTACGAGCGGTTCATGAGTCGCGTCGAGAACGCATTTATGCGCTCTCGTGAGCCCTTTGCCATTCACTTTCGCGAGAAATACGGGGACTGTCACAGCATGCCGCCCTATTGGATGCTCGTAAATGTCATCGATTTCGGCATCATGCTCTCGATGTACAAGGGAGCTTCTGTGAGCATCAGAAACGAACTTGCTGCGAAGGTGGGTGTTTCTGCGAGGGTGCTCGAATCGTGGCTCGTCTCCTTGAACACTACAAGGAACATCTGCGCACATCATGGCAGACTTTGGAACAGAATAGCTGGTACAGTTGCGAGAAACTGCCCGGTGATTTGGCAAGCGGCCTTTGCTGAGCTCTCTGCCGCATTGGTAGCGTGAACACGTCCCCGCGTTCACGCTGTGTCATACGTGGAAGGGCGGCTCCCGCCGGGGCTCGGGCGCCGCCCGTACACGCGACCACGCCCTGGCTCGGTGTGACAAGGCCCG
>JAUNGO010000006.1:56253-58996 GCA_030524475.1 Eggerthellaceae bacterium
CAACCCCGCCCCGGGTGCCCGGGGGGGGCTTCGGGGTCGGGGGGCCCCCCGCGGGTAAGGGGCACCCCCCATACCCCGCGACAACGACCTGTCTCGTTGTCACAAGGCCCGCGTGGCTTGTCGAGCGCCGCAGGGGGGCGAGCTGACTCTTTCGGCTCGCCCCCCTGCTTTGCGCGAACAGTTGCGAACGTCGCGCGAACGCCGCTCTCGCGAACGCGAACGCTATCGCACGAACGCCGCCTCGCGCTTGAGCGCTACTTCGCCATAGCGGCCTTGTTCTTCGCCACCTGGGCGCCGGCGAACACGAAGAAGTACGCGAACGGCAGCAGCAGACCGACGGCCATGAGCGGCAGCGCGATCGCGAGCTTCGACCAACCGGTCACCACCAGCGGGCACACGATGCACAGGCAGAACAGCGCCGCGATAACCACGAGCATGACGATGAAGCGGCTCATGCCGTCTTCCTCGGAGTTGGCCAGCTTCGCCTCTTCCTCGGCCAGCTGGTCCATGCTCTTGCCGCCGGTTTCCTTCACGAACAGGATGGCGCAAATCTCGCCGAGCACGAACGGCACGATCAGCACGAGCACCACCATCGACCAGTTGGTGGCGCCGGCGGCGGTTTGGAACATGGCCATGCCGGCGATGCCGCCGAGCACGATCGAGGAAGCCGAGCCGCCGAAGCGGGCGAACGCCTGGCACCAAGACGTGCCGGTGTTGCGGATGGCGGTGGGGTAGCTCTCGGGCATGAGCGGCTGCACGGCGGTGATGGCGTAGTTCAGCGCGAAGCCGAACAGCAGCATCAGAACCACGCACAGCCAGAAGTTGTTGGCCTGCACGAACATGGAGCACAGCACGATGGCGACGATGCAGAAGATCCAGCTGAAGCACAGGTTGCGCTTGCGGCCGATCTTCTCGGACACGAAGCCCACCGTGATGTTCGACGCGATGGCGGCCACGTTATTCCACGTTTGCAGCGTGACGGAGTCGGAGGCGGAGTAGCCCACGCCCTGGAACCACGTGGGAATCCAGGTGTTCATGCCGTACACGCAGAACTGACCCACGAAGTACGCCGTCCAGATGGCGGCGGTGGCCACGATGTACTTGCTGGAGAACAGCACGTCAACCGACACCTTGGCGGGCTTCGGCGGGATGACCAGCAGCTCGGGGTCGTAGGTGTGGGTGGTGTGGCGCGTGGCCTGCTCGATCTGCGTCAGGCGCGCGCACGCCTTGTCCTTCATGCCGTTGTTGGCGTACCAGTGCGGCGTCTCGTGCATTACGAAGAACAACAGGATGCCGTAGGCGATCGGCAGCGCGCCGATCAGGTAGCACAGGCGCCAGTTGGCGTACATGGTGGCCGCGCTGCCGTCGTTGGCGGTGTAGTTCACCAGCTCGCAGAGCCCCGGGACGATGGCCGTCTCGGTGGAGCAGATGGGGTTGGCGATAACGCCCGCGAGCACCCATCCCACCACCATGAAGGCCATGCCGAAGGTGACGAAGATGCCGCGCTGCTTGGAAGGCATGCTCTCCGAGAACACGGTGGTCACCACCGGAATGCACGAGCCCACGCCGAAGCCGGCAATCAGGCGGAACGCGCAGAAGAACGCGTAGTCGTTCGCGAACGCCTGCGGCAGCGTGAACAGGCCGTAGAAAATAACGGCGATGGTCAGCATCTTCTTGCGGCCGATCTTGTCGGACATGATGCCGCCCACAGCACCGCCGAGCACCATGCCGAGCAGGCCCCACGTGGTGAGCGAGCCCATGAGCGTGGTGGCGCCGGCAACGTCGGGCCAGAACGTGCGGGCGATGTAGGTGTTCGTGGAGTTGACGACCATGTAGTCGTAGCCGTCGAAGATCATGGCAAACGCGAGCAGCACGAACACTATCCACGTATG
Source organism: Eggerthellaceae bacterium (assembly GCA_030524475.1). GTDB lineage: Bacteria > Actinomycetota > Coriobacteriia > Coriobacteriales > Eggerthellaceae > CAAEEV01. The sequence continues at coordinate 58,146 of JAUNGO010000006.1, forward strand.
CGAGCTAATGCCAATGGAGTCGATGACTTCAGAGACAGTGAACTCTTTCTTGTCCATCCTAACCTCCTTAATCAGGAAACGAAGCGAGCGTGTGCCGGCGACCAGCTAGGGATCAAGTCGCCGGCGCATGAGCCCGCTTGGGTGCGGCAGCTTCCCCTCGAAACTGCCTACGCTGACTTTAGGCGCTCGCGCGTCGGGTGCGCTGAACCCTCGGTACACAATTTGTCCACGCATCGCCATACTCTTAGTACGAAACTGGAAGCGGGGCGGCGCTGACGTGGGAATATCTCGTCGCTTGAGCGGAAACATCTGGAATAATCTCCCCCAACAAGGAAAATGGGAAGCGGAAGGGGCGTCGCATGGCCGCACGGTTGTCGCGCGTGAGCATCGTGGTGAAAGACCGCACCGGCGCGGAAAGCCAAGGGAGCTTGTCGGCGGCGGCGGTCGGTTTCGCCTTGCACCAAACCTGGGTGTACGTGACGGTGTTCGGCGGCGCGGGCGTGTTTTCCGAGTCGCCCTTCTTCCAGTGGGAGAACTTCTCGTGGCTGCCCATGCCGCTGGTGTTTTTCGTATCGTCGGTGGCGTTGGTAGTGCTGCTTTTGGCGGCGGGGCTGTTTGCGCAGAAGGCGGCGGGCGTGCTTGTGCGCATGCCCGTGGTGGCGGGCGCCGCTGCGGTGGTGGCCGTCGGCACGCTGGTCGTGTTCGTCGCCGGCCTCGGCGTTCCCGAAAACGCCGCGCTCTCGATTGCGGTGGGGGTGGCGCTCGGCGCGGGAAGCGCGGTGCTCACGTTGTTTTGGGGCATCTCGCTGTCGCGCATGAGCCTGGCGTCGATCGCCCTCAACGTGGCGTGC
>JAUNGO010000006.1:59006-59736 GCA_030524475.1 Eggerthellaceae bacterium
GGCGCCGCTCGATTTGCATCCGTTCATCATCACGTGCTTGCCGCTGCTGGAAATTCCCTTTGCGCGCCTGTCCACTCCGCGCCACTTCGCCGACCTGCGCGACGTGCCGGTGTTCGCGAACGTGCCGGTGCGCGGCGGATCGCTCTCGGTGCGCCTGGCGGCGTCGATGCTGCTGTTCGGGCTGGCGCTCGGCATGCTCAGCTCGATGACGGCCGTCTCCATCTTGCGCGGGCAGGACGCTGCGGTGGCGATGGTCGCCATTTTGCTGGCCAGCGTTCCCACCGCGGCGTTCTTGATGCTGGTGCTGCGCCACGGCGGCGACGGCCGCTGGGACTTCCTCATGCGCCCGCTTTTGCTGTTGGTGGCGCTCACCAGTTTCGCCGCGCCGCTTCTGATGGACGAAAACCCGCTGGTCGCGCTGTTTGTGCGCTATGCGGGCTACCTGTGCTTCGAGGCCAGCATGTGGGTGTTCTTCGCAGGCGTGGCGCAGGGCTTTCGGCTATCGCCGGTGTTCATGGTGGGTGTGGGCCGCGGCGCGCTCAGCTTGGGGACGCTCGCGGGCATGTGCCTGATGGCGAGCCACTCGACGGTGGAGAGCCTGCTGCCGTACGGGTGGCCGGGCGTGCTCATCTTGGTGTTGCTGGGGTTGATCGCGGGCTACGTGATGCTGCCGCGCTTCGATGCCATGCGCAAGGCGGTGGCGAAAGGAAGCGGCGTCGCGGGTGCGGAA
>JAUNGO010000097.1 GCA_030524475.1 Eggerthellaceae bacterium
TACACCCGGTGCGATGGACCTATACGCGAGGCGTATTTCAGCACGAAGGCATCCAACGACGCGTGCGTCTTGTAGCGCGACGACTTGACCTCGACGGGGCAAATCTTCTTCCCGCGCGAGAGCACGAAGTCTATCTCGTAGTTGCGGTTCGCCCCCTCCTTCGGCCAGGTGTGGTAGAAAAGACCGTTGCCGCACGCCACAAGCTCCTGCGCCACCGCGTTCTCGTACACGGCCCCCATATTCACCGGCAGCGTGTCGGCCAGCAGCTTCTCATACACAATGTTGTCCGTGAAATCGGCGTCCTTGAACATCAGCGTAACGAACAGCCCTGTGTCGGCAAGATAGAGCTTGAACTTCTCGAGGTCGATCGTTGCCGACATGCCAACGTTCGGGTCGTCGACGTGGTGGGCAACCAGCACGGTTTTCGACGCCCGAAGCTCGGAGATCTCTTCGAGCACGTCGGCCGCCTGCCTGTTCGCCAAAACGCTCGACACCTGGTAGCGCGACGACTTCTTCGCCAGCTGGGCGGGAATGGCGTCGAACAGGCGCGAGAGGGCACCGCTGGGGCTTATCTTGTAAAAGTCTTCCTCATAGAGCGAGATGATGTCGCGCTTCACGTCGTCAACGACGCGCAAGTTGTTCGACTCAAGGTACGCCTCAACCGCCTGCGGCATGCCGCCTACCAGCATATAAAGGCGGAAATCGCGCATGATTTTGCGGTTGAGCTGATCACCGAGCGGCGTGCGCGCCCGAAAAGCCTGTTCGAGCAAGGGAACCGTGGCCTCGTCTCCCTGGGCCCAGCGAAACTCCTCGAAGTCCATCGGGCGCATCTGGATCTTTTTTTCTTCGCTGGGAATGAGGATGCTCGCCGTGTTTTTACGAATGGAGAGCAGCGAACCGGTTTCCACGTAGTCGTAGCGCCCGTCCTTTACAAGGTGCTTGACGGCCTGGCGCGCCAAAGGACACAGCTGCACCTCGTCGAACACAATCAGCGACTCCCGCTCGTGAAGCTGCACGCCGTATTGCAACTGGAGCTGCAGAAACAGGTAATTGAGGTCGGAAACGTCCTCGAACAATTGCCGCACCGATTGAGCCGCACCGGAAAAGTCGATGAGAATGTAGCTGCGGTATTCGTTGCGCGCAAACTCCTCGACGACGGTCGACTTGCCCACGCGGCGCGCCCCCTCAATGAGCAATGCCGTTTTGCCGTTGGACTCCCTTTTCCAGTTTAGAAGCTCTGCATATATCTTACGTTTGAACATACGGCTTCCCATCTGCTCTTTTGGATTTCCGCACTTTTTTGGAGAAGTATTTTACCGATTTCCGCACTTTTTTAGAAGAGCATTATGACGATTTCCGCGCTTTTTTAGAGAAGAGAGCTACCGAAATTAGCGGATTGCGCCCATTGCCCATTGCAAGCGCTATGTCGGAATAGACGCGCAAGCGCCAAAGCCGCAGCCAACCTTTCGCCTAGCCGACAGCGCGAAGAGCCTCGACCCCCGACTCGAAGCACGACGCCATGTTGAACACCGACGCCATGTT
>JAUNGO010000064.1 GCA_030524475.1 Eggerthellaceae bacterium
AAAAGGGTCGTTCGTTCCCCAGTTTTGGGTGGAGTCAAAAAAGTGTACTTTTTTGACTCCCGGGCGTCGGAGGAGGGGCGGAATCGTCCGCCCCGACGCGGGGGTCGGAACGGGGAAGCGTGTCCGAGGCGTCACCGAAAACCGAATACGAGGCAGCTGGCGAGATGCTCGCCAGCTTTTGTGCGCCCTTCGTAGGGCAAGCTCCCTGTGCTTGCCGCAAGGCTGCGGATTGCGGTCGTGCTGCGGCGTGCAGCTGCGCTGCGGCTCGTTCCCTCGTCCTCGGGGAGGTGGCGTAGCGCCATGTGGTTCGCGATAAACGCGCGGCCCGGCTGCGAGCAGCGCGTCGCCGACATGCTGCGCGCGCCGGTTTCTGCCTCCTGCGTCGAGGGCGTGTTCGTGCCCCTTTCCGAGCTGCGCGACGGCGTTTTAGTGCCGCTCGTCGAGGGCTGTGTGCTTGTATGCGCCCCCTCCGTTCGCGAGATGCGCGCGGCGGTACGCCTTGCTCATCTGCCTGACGACCTCCTTGCTAAGGGCGCTAAGAGTTTCACGGAGCTTTCTGACAGCGAGATTGACGCGGTGGCGTCGCTTGTCGGCGCGTCCTCGGCGTCTGGGTTTGAGCTGGCAGCGCTCGCGCCCGCCGCGTTCAGCGAGGCGACGGCTCTTCCCGGCGGCGGTTTTCGCGCAATGTCGGGCGCGCTTGCCGGTCGCGAAGGCCTTGTGCGCCGCAAGAGCTCCCGCAGGAAATGCGCATGGCTTCCCGTCACCTTGGGCGGCGAGCCTCGCGAAGCCGTGCTCGGCCTGCGCGTGACGAGGCGCGGCGCGTCGCAACCGTGCGCCTCCGCACCGCTCGAGGCTGCCCGCAGCGGCTAACCTGCTCCCTCGCCGTTTGCGCTAACGCGCGAGCGAGTCTTTCCGTGCGTCCGAGGCCTGCGCGCGGGCTAGTTTTCGGGTTTTCCTCGACGGAAAGCCCTTGGGCCTCGAACATACCCGCTCGGACCCCGGCGTTGTTGCCCGAATTGCAGGCGTCGGAGGGCGGGGAACGAACACTCGCTGTTTTGCGTCCCGAAGGGTCGATGGCGAAGCCGTGTTTTCGGGCGTGTCGGGTAAAAGCGTTGCTTTCGCGCAGACGCGTCGAAGCCGTGCCCCGCAAGGTGTCGCTTGCGCGCAGCCGCGCCCGGCTCCGCAGGGCGCAGAAGAAAGGAAGCCGCATGCACGTTATACAGGTGAAGGCCGGCTCGGAGGGCCGCGCGGTCGAGCTTATAGGCTCGTTTGTCGACCCGACGCTGTACAGCGAGTGTTTCGTGCCCAAGCGCGAGCTCATGAAGAAAAGGCGTGGCGAGTGGTCGCTCGGCACCGAGCTTTTGTTCCCAGGCTACGTGTTCGCGCAAACGCGCCGCCCGGGCGCGCTTGCCCAGGCGCTGCGCGCCGTGCCCGCCTTCACGCGGCTTCTGGGCGCAGGCGAGGCGTTCATTCCGCTTACGCGCGAGGAGGTCGATCTCGTGAACGCGCTTACGCAGGGCAGCGGGCGGGCACGCACGGCGCGCATGTCCACCGCCGTGCGCGAGGGCGACGAGGTGCGCATCCTGCAAGGACCCCTCATGGACAAGCGCGCGCAGGTGAAACGCATCGACGAGCGAAAGAAGCTTGCCTACCTGGAGATCGAGATGCTCGGCCGCAAAGCGGTCGTGAAACTTGGCCTCGACATCATAAGGAACTAACCCCGCGCCCCAGCGGCGCTGACGCAACAAGCAACAAAGCACACTTGGAAACTGAAGAACAACAACCGAATAACGCGAACGTGCGCGGAGGCAATCCAGCCTCTGCACGCGTTGACGCAGAAACGGCAATCCCCGTAGGGCAAGCACCCTGTGCTTGCCGCGACGTCACGAATGCGAATGATGCAGGGACGGCAATCGCCGACGGCAACGTCGACCCCGCGCTGCCCCGCAAGGGCGGCCGCGCCTACCTGGCGGCCAAGCGCGCCTTCGACGTGGCGTTCTCGGCGGCGGCGTGCGTCCTGCTCGCCGCCCCCGTCGCGCTCGCGTGCGCGGCCATACGCCTCGACTCGCCGGGCAGCCCCGTGTTCCGCCAGGAGCGCGTGGGGCGGGGAGGCAAGCCCATATACATCCTCAAGCTGCGCACGATGGTGGCCGACGCCCACGAGAGCCCCGAGCGCTACATGACCCCCGAGCAGCTGGACGTGTGGCGCCGCGAGCAGAAGCTCGACGGCGACCCGCGCGTCACGCGGGTGGGCCGCCTTTTGCGCCGCACCTCGCTCGACGAGCTGCCGCAGTTTGTAAACGTGCTCAAGGGCGACCTGTCCGTCATAGGCCCCAGGCCCGTGACGGAGGAGGAGACTTACGAGTTCGGCGCCGACCGCGACGAGTTCCTCAGCTGCAAGCCGGGCATCACGGGCTGGTGGCAGGTCACCGACAGAAACGACGCCACCTGGGAGAACGGCGAGCGCCAGGCGCGCGAGCTCTTCTACGTGCGCCACCAGTGCATCGGATTGGACGCCCGCGTGTTCGCGCGCACCTTCAAGGCGATGGGGAGGGGGAAGTGACGGCGGCGCCGGCGATACGGGTGGCGGTGGCGGCGCACAGGCCCTACCGCATGCCCGACGACCCCATGTACCTGCCCGTGCGCGTGGGCGCGGCGCTCGGCCCCTGCCCCGAGGGCATGGAGGCGTTCCAGCCCGACGACGAGGGGGAGAGCATCTCGGCCAGGAACCCGTCCTACTCCGAGCTCACGGCCCTTTACTGGGTGTGGAAGAACTGCGACGCCGGCTACAAGGGGCTCGTGCACTACCGCAGGCTGCTCGGCAGCCCCGACGCGAAGAAGAGGCGCGCCGCCGACCCGTACGGCCGCCTCGCCGCGGCCGGGGAGCTGCTGCCCCTGCTGGAGGGGCAGGGCGTCGTCGTGGCGAAGCGCCGGAGATACTGCATCGAGACCGTCTACTCCCACTACGCGCACACCTTCGACGCGCGCCAGTTCGACGCGTGCCGCGAGGTTCTCTCGGAGACGCGCCCCGAGTGCGTGGCGCCCTGGGACGCCCTCATGCGCTCCCGCGGGGCGCACGTGTTCAATATGTTCGTCATGCGCGCTGACCTGCTCGACGCCTACTGCGAATACCTGTTCGACGTGCTCGCGGGTCTCGAGGAGAAGGTCGACCCCTCGGGCATGACCGCGTTCGAGGCGCGCTGGCCCGGCCGCGTGAGCGAGCGGCTGCTCGACCCGTGGCTCGAGGCCAACGGGATCGTGCCCGCCGAGCTTCCCGTGGTGAGCCCCGAGCCCGTGGACTGGGTGTCCAAGGGCAGAGGCTTCCTCGCCGCGAAGTTCCTGGGCAGAAAGTACGAGAGGAGCTTTTAGGTGAAGCGAATCTTGTTCTGGGTTGAAGGTTGGGGAAGCGGCGGCATTGAATCGTTTGTGATGAGCCTGGTCGGATCTTGCGTATTTCGCTCTCTCGGATGGGCTTTCGACATTTTTTGTGTTTGCGATTGGGACAATGCTAAAGACGATGCGATAAAGCAGCTCGATGGAGCCCGTATCGCGGTTTTCCCAGGTGAGAAACCTGGACTAATCAAGAAGGTCAAGAAAGCAGTGCCCAGTTTCGCGCGACTGCTCAAAAGCAATCCCTACGATGCGGTGTACATTAATGCTACGAATGGACTTTGTTTGATTTATGCTCAGCTCGCTAAAATTGCGGGAGTGCCTATTCGGGTCGTTCATTCCCATAACTCTGATTTTGATAACGCGAGCTCTCATGGTCGCACTAAGTCTCTGATTCACTTTCTTGGAAAACTGCTATTCTCGTCTGCCCCGACTTCCAGAATTGCCGTCTCTGAAGAGGCTGGGCGCTTTTTATTCGGCACGCGAGATTTTGATCTTGTGCCAAATGGCATTGACGCGAGTCGATTTAAATTCAGCGAATCGTATCGGATGGAAATTAGGACGAAACTGCAGGTTCCAGATGATTGCTATCTCGTGGGAAACGTCGGTAGGGTTGACAGGCGCAAAAACCCTTTGTTTGCAATCGAAGTCTTCTCTGATTTGCTTGAATCTGGCGTAGCGGCGCGGTGTCTGCTTGTTGGCGACGGTGATTTAAAAAACGAGGTTCTTGACTATGCGGAAAAACTCGGATGCCTTGAAAGCCTAACCGTCCTTCCTGCAACGAGCGAGCCGGAAAAATACTACTCTGCGCTGGACGCGCTCATCATGCCATCCGTAACCGAGGGCTTCGGGCTAGCTGCTCTCGAAGCCCAATGCTCGGGTCTGCCCGTTCTGATGTCGGACGCCTTGCCAAGCGAGTTGTGCGTTTCGGGGCAGGCGATACGTCTTCCCATCAGCGTTGGTCATTCTAAATGGGCGAGCGCGCTGCCTAAGAATCCGAACGAAAACCAGCTTAGATCGGTAGCGTACCTTTCGCTGGAAGGCACGGTGTTTGACTTTGAGGAATCCTCAAAGTCAGTTGTTCGTCATTTTGCAAATGCGGGTCTTGGGGGTTGATTCGTGTATGGGACTGTCGACATTTGAACTTCAAAAACGACTATCGAACGCACCGGGGTTGACCGAACTAACCGAAGAAGACATCAAGGCGATTCAGAAATTGCTTTTAGGGATAATCGAGGACATTGTAACCGTTTCAAACGAAAGGCAAATTAGCTATACGCTGAGCGGAGGGTCTTGCCTTGGAGCACTTCGCCATCAAGGCTTCATTCCTTGGGATGACGATGCTGACATAAATATGCGCAGGAAAGACTGGGAAGCTTTCCGTGACGCGTTGTTAGACAAGTATCCTGGAAAGTATATCGTTCGCGACCCTCAGCATGCAGCCGACTATGGAGTTTGCAACGGTCATATCGGGTTGGCTGATACGTATTGGAACGTTGTCGGATGTGGCGTAGACGGTAGCTATATAGGCGTCGATGTCTTCTTCCTTGAGAACGTTCCCGATAATCGCGTATTGAGGTACTTGCACGGGTTTGTGTCTCTCGGCTTGGGCTTCGCTTCGTCATGCAGGAGGTTTGCCGAGCGACGCGATTCTTATTTAACCTATGCATCTTCTAGCGAGGAAAAAAGGATCTTGAAGTTTAAGATTTCGCTCGGCAAACTTCTGTCGTTTTGCTCGATGGATAAATGGTGCTCAATTTGGGACAAGTGGAACTCAATGGTTTCGAACGAGGAGTCGCGTTATCTCTCCATTCCGGGCGGGCGCAAACATTATTTCGGCGAGCTCTATCGCAGAGAGGACTTCTTTCCCGTCTCGTGCGGGACGTTCGAGGGGCTTGATGCGCCCCTTCCCGCAAATCCCGATTTCTACATGCGGGTGCTCTACGGCCCCGACTACATGACGCCCCCGCCTCCCGAGGAGCGTGAGAAGCACGCCGTGCTCGAGTTCGATTTGGGCGAGTGCGCGAATGGGCTTCCGGACATGGAAGAAACGGAGACAACGGAATGAACGTTGCGATCGTCATCGCGGGCGGCGTGGGCTCGCGCATGGGGCAGGAGATCCCCAAGCAGTTCATCAACGTGAACGACAAGCCGGTGATCGTCTACACGCTCGAGGCGTTCCAATCTCACCCGCAGGTGGACGCGATCGAGGTGGTGTGCCTCGACGGCTGGCAGGACATTTTGAAGGCGTACGCGCGGCAGTTCGGGATCTCGAAGCTCAAGTGGGTTGCGAAGGGCGGCGAAAGCGGCCAGGAGTCCATCAGAAACGGCGTGTACAACCTGGAGGGGGAGCTTGCGGGCGACGATATCGCCATAATCCACGACGGCGTGCGCCCCATGCTCGACTCCGACGTGATCACGGACGTCATCCGGGTGTGCGAGAAACGCGGCAACGCCGTGTCGAGCATGCCCTACAACGAGCAGATCTTCGTGGTGAGCGAGGAGGACGAGTCCGTGACCACGGAGTTCATCCCGCGTGAGACGCTGCGTCGTGTCGTCACCCCGCAGGCGTACCGCTACGGGACCTTGCTCGCGGCGTACAGGAAGGCGTTCGCTGAGGGCATCGGCATCAACGGGTCTCACTACGTCAACACCATGATGGTCGAGCTGGGCGAGACGCTGAACTTCGCGGCGGGCTCGGACAAGAACCTCAAGCTGACGACCCCGGAGAACCTCGAGACGTTTCGGGCGTACCTCGCGCTCAATGGGAAAGGCGGCAAATGATGGGTCGCTTGAGGTCTGCAACGTATCTGCGCGAACTCGATGCTGTGGTTAACGCGAATATCCCTTGGGACGCTCTTGCGGATAAAACCGTTACCCTTTCAGGCGCGACGGGGATGATAGGCGCTTTTCTTATAGACGTTCTCATGCGAAAGAACGCACAAGACGGGCTCGGATGTCGCGTGGTTGCGCTCGGCCGTAGTTTCGGCAAGGCGAGAGCTCGTCTCCCGTATCTCGATAGCCCCTTGTTTTCTTTCGAGGAAATGGATGTGTCTGAGCGTGGCGCTACGCCTTCTGGAAGAGCCGATTATGTGCTCCACCTTGCAAGCTCGACGCACCCGCGCGCGTATGCGTCGAGCCCGATCGAGACGATTGCTGCGAACACCGACGGGCTCAAGAACTTACTTGAATACGCGTCGAGTTGCGGGGCTCGGCTGCTTTTCGCCTCCTCGGTGGAGGTTTACGGTGAGAACCGCGGGGACGTGGAGCGCTTCTGCGAGGATTACTGCGGCTACATCGACTGCAACACGCTGCGTGCGTGCTACACCGAGTCAAAGCGTTTGGGCGAGGCGATGTGCCAGGCGTACCGCACTCAGAGGGGCGTCGAGGCTGTGATCGCCCGCATCGCGCGCGTGTACGGTCCTACGCTTCTCGCAGACGACTCTAAGGCTCTCTCTCAGTTCATCCACCGAGCGCTCGCGGGGAAGGATGTCGTCCTCAAGAGCGCTGGCACGCAGCGCTATTCGTATCTTCACGTGGCGGACGCCGTTGGCGGCCTACTTCATGTGCTTTTGAATGGAGAAGACGGTGAGGCGTATAACCTTGCCGATCCTGCATCGGACACCTCTCTTCGCGATCTAGCATCTCTCGTTGCCGACGTTGCTGGCGTGCAGGTTACGTTCGACACACCTGATGCCCAGGAGGCCGTCGGCTACTCAAAGGCGACTCTCGCCCTTATGGATGGGTCCAAAGCGCACGCTCTTGGGTGGACTCCCTGCTTTACGCTTAATCAAGGCGTGGCGGAAACCTTGTCCATTCTCAAGGAAATGGGTACATAAATGAGGAAGAGTCTGCTTGAAGATATAGACAAAAACGTCCTTTGTGGAAGCCCTTTGGTCTCGATCATTGTGCCTATATATAACACGGCGCGAAGTCTGCTGCGGCGATGCGTCGCATCGCTGTTAAGCCAAGATTACCAAAACATTGAGATTGTCATGGTTGACGACGGCAGCGATCCTGGTTGCGCTGCCGCCATCACCCAGATTGCTCAAGCTGACTCTCGCATCCGTATTTTAGATGGTGGGCATTATGGGGTGTCCCATGCCCGAAACAAGGGAATTGAGGATGCTCGGGGCGAATGGCTTGTTTTCGTGGACGCTGACGACGAGGTGGAGGCCTGTTTTATCTCGGAGGCGCTGCTCGTTGCCCTTGGCGAGGGCGTTGACCTTGTGTGCGGAAGCGTCGGCTACGTTCTCGCTGACCAGGAAAAGAGTTTTCCTGAGTCCGACAATGGGGTGTGCTGGATTGTCGATGACGCGAATGACCTAGCGTCTGTAAAAATGCAGATGCTAGGTCATATGAAATACGGACGCTTCGTGGGACCCGATTTTCACGGGCGTGGCCCTCACGCAAAACTATATAAAGCCGAGCATGCTTGCAAGGTGGAATATGATGAGGGTGTTGCGATAGGGGAGGACACGCTTTTTAACTATCGGTTTATTGAACAATGCGACTCGATCGCCATAGTTGATAAGACTTGGCATTGGTATTACCAGTATGCTGGCTCTACTATGCACTCTCCCAATCTGGAATGTTGGAAATCCTCGATAGATGGGATTCTATCCGCGCGCAACAAAGAGGAATCGATAGTTGCGTTTTTGTCTCGCTGCGCTTTTGCGGTTTATCAGGGGTTGGAAGGGTCGGTGATGAGTCAGGGTGTGTGGCGAGCTCATTCGTGTTGCATCGACCTTCTGTGCTACGCGGGTGAAAAAGGCGTGTTCGCATACCCTACGTTTGAGGGCTACGAGCTGACATTGCCGTTCAAGATGTTTATGCGTTTCTGCGCAAAGGAGCAGTATGAACTTGCATATTGGTTTGTGGCGCTGAAGGTTTTCGTTAAAAGCGCGAAAAAGGAAAGACCCATCTTGGATGCGGGCAAGCAAGGCAGCGATCAATGAAGAGGGGCTTGTCTTTGCGAGCAGACCCAATGCTGGCTCCGGAGCTTCTCTATTACCTAGCTTTTGCGCTGTATTTCTTCGCTGTTGTTCTTGGTCGGACGACGCTCGAGGATTTTCTGTTTGTCCCGATTGACGATGCCATTGACGCGTTGCAAGCGGTGGTCCTCCTTCTGCTCCTGTGCAAGTTCGTTTTCCAGCGCGCTCCACTCTCCAGTTGGGTGCTGGCAGCCGCGTTGGTGCTCGTCGACTTCATTTCGTGGAGACAATCGGCGGAGGGCTGGCTGTTTTGGCTCGCGCTGTTCGTCGTGTGCGGGGAGGGGGTGCGTCTGCGCCCGCTTGCCGCGATTTCGCTCGTCATGTCGTTGACTACCGTTCTTGTGGCGACGAGCCTCGCCTCGATGGGGTTTGTCGAGGACGTCGTTTCTTCGCGCGCGGGCGTCGTCAGGCACGCGATGGGCTTTTCCCATCCCAACTCCTTGGGCCTTTACCTGCTGTCGGCTTGCGTGTCCTTCTCCGTGCTGCGCTTCGGGAAGAACCCCCTGCCTGACATTTTACTGATCGGCGTCGCGGACGCGGTCAACCTGGCGGTGGCCGACTCTCGCTCGACAGTCCTGCTCTCCTTCGTCCAGGTGCTCCTTCTCTTGGTTTTCTACACCGTCAAGAGCGAGAGGGGAAGGGGCGTTGCGCGCGCGGGCATCTGCGCGGGCGTGCTCGCCGTCTTCGCGCTCAGCATGTACCTCATGGTCGCCTACGACGCGTCGAGCGGCTGGCAGTCCTCGCTGAACCAGCTGCTGTCGGGTCGTCTCAATCTCGCGCACAGCTACTATGAGATGCAGCCGCTCACGCTCTTTGGGAGCTCTTTCGAGGGCTTTGAACCCATCTACTGGGAGAACGGGGAGCCCGTGGCGTTCCTCGTCGACAACGCGTGGTGCCACCTCGTCCTGCGGTACGGGGTCGTGCCGACCGCCTGTCTCTTGACGGGTATGTTCCTCCTTTTCAAGAGGCTCGTTACACGGAGACGCTGGGACGCCCTGCTGTTCGGCCTGACACTCATGGCGGTCTACGGGTTCACCGAGACGTATGGTATCCGCATCGAGTGCAACTACTTCCTGTTCGCACTCGGTGCGGAACTGTTGTACGGGCCTCGGGCGGCGCGGGGTGCCCAATCAGGCCGAAACAAGGCTTGGGAGGGCTTGCCGGCCAAGCCGCCCGCGGCGGCCCGTGCCGGGGCGGGCGAGTAGCGCATGGCGATCCGAACCACCCGGTCCGACGTGATCTGGAACTACGTCGGCACAACAGTCTCCATGGCGAGCGGCTTCGTTCTGCTGCCGCTGCTCATCTACTTCCTCTCCGGCGAGGAGCTGGGGCTTTGGTACGTCTACGTCGCCGTGGCGAACCTGGCGGCGCTCTTCGAGTTCGGGTTCAACCCCACCTTCGCGCGCAACATCGTGTACGTGGTGAGCGGCGCGCGGCGGCTTCTGGGCGAGGGGAGGGACGGCGCCTCGCTCGGCGAGGGCGTCGACTGGCACCTGCTCAACACGCTGATTCGCGCGTCCAAGGCGGTGTACGCCGCCATCGCGCTTCTCGTTTTGCTGCTGCTCGCCACGGCCGGGTCGGCCTACGTCGCCTACGTCTCGGCAGGGCTCGACGGCTTCGGCGTGTGGGCGTCGTGGGGCGTGTTCTGCGCGTCGGTGTTCCTCAACCTGTACTTCCTGTGGTCTACCACGGTGCTGCGCGGCTACGGCGACGTCGCGGGCGAGAAGAAGGCCACGACGCTCGGCAAGCTCGCCCAGCTCGCCGTGAGCGCGGCCCTCCTCCTGGCGGGCGCGGGGCTCGTGGGCGCCGCCGTGGGCTACCTCGCGAACGCCGCGGTCATGCGCGTCGCGGCCGTCGCCATGCTGCGGCGCCACCGCGGCGTGGAGGAGGGCCGCCGCGGCGACCCGAATGCCGTCTCGGTCGCCGACGTGCGGGCCGCTCTGCCCAAGGTGGCCCACCTCGCCTGGCGCGACGGCGTGGTCCAGATCGCGCTCTACACGTCCACTCAGGCCACCTCCATCACGTGCTCGCTGTTCCTCGGCCTCGCGGAGACGGGCACCTACTCGGTGCTCCTGCAGCTCGCCACGGCGGTGTATAACCTCGCCGTTGCGTATCCCAAGACGTTCTTCCCCGCGATGCAGTCCGCCTTCGCGGAGGGCGACGTGGATCGACAGCGCAGGTACGTGTCGGAGGGCGTCGTCGCCTACTGGGTCCTGCTCCTGTTCGGCATAGTCGGGGTGTGCGTCGCCGTCTTGCCGCTGCTGCCGCTCATCAAGCCCGGCGTCACCGCCGACTACGGGCTTTTCCTCGGCCTGTGCGTCTACCTGGGGCTCCTGCAGCAGCACTCGGTCTGCTGCAACTACATCATCAGCATGAACGAGATCCCCTACATGCGCGGCTACCTCCTCGCCGCCGCGCTCGGCGCGGCGCTCGTGTGGCTGCTGTGCGGGCCCCTCGGCTGGGGCGCGTGGGGCATCGTGGCCGGCCAGGCGGCGTCGCAGGCCGTCTACAACAATTGGAGGTGGCCGCAATACCTGTGCCGCAGGCTCGGCACGACGTACCCCGCGATGCTGCGCGAAGGTGCGGCGCGCTGGGCGAGCGTTTTGAAAAAGAAGCTGGGTTTGCAGGGCGGATAATGGCGGCGGGAGGTCTATCGCGTCGGCGCGCGTCACGGCTCACTGAGTGTGGCTATACGATGAGTTCTCAGCATCATTTGAGAAGGTGAGTGTTGTGCGACAAGACGACAATACTCTAGGACTTGCAGGTCGTTCTAGTTCGTCGAGGCTCGTAGAGTTGGACGCCTTAAAGTGGTTTGCGATGCTCTGGGTTGTCCTCGGCCATCTCATTGATCCGGGCACTAGCGGTTCAGCGACGTTTCGCGGGTTGTTCCTGTTCGCCTACTCTTGGCACATGCCCGTCTTTATCTTTTTGTCGGGTCTTTTCGACAAGGGGGACCGTGCTCCTTGGGGAAGGGCCGCCTTTTTCCTCATCGTCGGGTTCGTCTTCAAGATTGCCAATCTGCTCGTGGCGATTTTGACGGGTTCAAGTCCGTCGTTTGCGTTGCTTTCAGACGCCGGCGCGCCTTGGTTTATGTTCGCGCTTGCCGCGTGGGTCGTTCTCGCGTGGGCGACGCGCAATGTTCCGACAGTTCCTCTGCTCGCCTTCTTCGTCGTCCTCTCTTTGGCAATTGGGTACGACAAGCAAATTGGGGATTGGTTGTATCTCTCGCGGGTCATTACGCTTTTCCCGTTTTATCTTGCGGGGTGTCGTCTGACGGCTTCTGATGTGCTCGATAGGGTTCGTCGCCCTCAGTATGCCCTGCTAGGCGTGGCCGGGCTTATGTTGCTGCTCGCGGTTTGTCTTGTGCTTGAACAGCACGTCTATTTTATCCGACCGATGTTTACGTGGCGCAATCCTTATTCCGTCCTTGGGGACATGGCGGTTTTTGGCCCGCTGTTTCGCCTTGTCGCCTATTGCGTGAGTATTGGCGCGATCGCTGCGCTTCTTTCTGTTTTCTCGTATGTCCGTTGTGGATGGATGTCGCGATTCGGCGCGCGAACGCTAGGGATCTATTTTTGGCATGTGCCGATAATCGCCGTTCTTTGCAAGACGGGCTTCTATGCAATGTTGCTGCGGGGGGGGGCTTTCGAGAAGCTCATTTTGCTGGGCATTGGGGTGGCTCTTACTCTCGTTCTTTCCCACCCGGCGTTTTCG
>JAUNGO010000065.1 GCA_030524475.1 Eggerthellaceae bacterium
GTTGCTCGGCGCGGGCACAGGCGTGCTCGTTCTGTTCGCCGCCTTGGGAGCGTGGGCGCTTATCGACTTCTCGAGCCTTTTCGCCGCGCTGCACGGCCTCCTTTTCGCCGACGGCACCTGGACGTTTCCCTACGACTCGCTGCTCATATGCCTGTATCCCACCGCATTTTGGGTGGGAATGAGCGCAATTTGGCTTGCCATCACGTGCGGCTTGTCTATACTTTCTGTGGTCTGCGGGCTTGTGCTCACCAAGCGCATTCGCCTTGCGGGCAAATCGACGCTATCAGAAGAGGTTGACGAGAACATGACTGACACACCCAAGCCCGTGCGCGTTCGCTTCGCGCCGTCGCCGACGGGAAAGCTGCACATCGGCGGCGCCCGCACCGCCATCTACAACTGGGCGTTTGCCCGCGCCACGGGAGGCACGTTCGTGCTGCGCATCGAGGACACCGATCCCGAGCGCTCAACCGAGGAAAACACGCAAATCATCCTGCGCGCCCTGCGTTGGCTGGGGCTTGACTGGGACGAGGGCCCCGAGGTGGGCGGCAACTTCGGCCCCTACCTGCAAACGCAGCGCATGAGCACCTACCAGGCGGCGCTTGAGCGCTTGCGCGAGCGCGGCGCGGCGTACGCGTGCTTCTGCTCGAAGGAAACACTCGACGCCAAGCGCGCAAAGGCGGAAGCGGAAGAGGGCGGCTACGCGGGCTACGACGGCACGTGCCGCGACCTTGCGCCCGAGGAAGTGGAGCGTCGCATCGCCGCCGGCGAGCCGCACGTGTGGCGTCTGCGCGTGCCGCGCGACCACGGCCCCATCGAGTTCGACGACGCGGTGTACGGGCATATGTCCTTCCCCGCCGAGGTCATGGACGACATGATCCTCGTGCGCACCGACGGCAGCCCCACCTACAACTTCGCCGTGGTGTGCGACGACGCGAACATGGGCATCACGCACGTCATCCGCGGCGACGACCACCTGTCGAACACCCCGCGCCAGATCCTCATCTACGAGGCGCTCGGTTTCGAGGCTCCTGTGTTCGCGCACCTGTCGATGATCCTCGGCGCCGACGGCAAGAAGCTCTCGAAGCGCCACGGCGCCACCAACGTCGAGGAGTACCGCGACCGCGGCTATCTGCCCGACGCGCTCGTGAACTTCCTGGCGCTTTTGGGCTGGTCGCTCGACGGCGAGACGACCATCATCGACCGCGCGACGCTTACCCGCGAGTTCTCGCTCGACCGCATCACGAAGAAGGACGCCGTGTTCGACGAGACGAAGCTCGATTGGATGAACGGCGTGTACATCCGCGAGATGGACCGCGACACGTGGGTTGCCGCCGTGCGCGAGTGGATGGCGGCGGCGCGCGTGGCGGGCGGCTCCGCCGAGCCGGGCGTGCACGTGGTGCCGAGCCTTACCAAAGACGAGCAGGTCGCCCGCGCGCGCGAGACGCACATCCCGGGCGAAGGCGTGGAAGAGTCCGTGTGGAGCGAGGCGCTCGTCGACACCGACTTCGACGCGGAAACGACGCAGGCCGCCTACGACCTGGTGATCGAGCGTTTGAACCGCCTGAACGAGATCCCCGACAAGCTGGCGTTTTTGTTCTGGGGCGCAAGCGTGCAGCTCGACGAGAAGTCGCTAACGAAAGTGCTGCGCAAGGAAGGCGCGCGCGCCGACGAGGCGCTGGCCGCCTGCCGCGCGGTGCTCGCCGACGAGGGCATGCCCTGGAACGCCGAGGCGCTGCCGGCGGCGTGCCGCGCGCGCGGCGAGGAGCTGGGACTGAAGCCAAAGAACCTGTTCCAGCCTTTACGCGTGGCCGTGTGCGGCAACATGGTGTCGCCACCGCTGTTCGAGTCGATCGTGCTGATGCGCCGCGAGGACGTGCTCGCCCGCATCGACGGCGTCGCCGCCGTGGCGTGGGGTGAGCGGTAATGCTGCCCGAAAACCCCACGCTCGAGGAGCTGAGCGCGTTTTTCGCGGGCGACAAGTTCGCCACCGAGGCGGCGGGCTGCCGCATCGTGGAGGGCAGTTGCGGACACGCCGTGTGCGAGATGGAGCTTGTGCAGGGCGTGCACTACAACGCCATGGGCGGCGTGATGGGCGGCGCCATCTTCACGCTGGCCGACTTCGCGCTCGCCGTCGCCTGCAACGTGGGCGAGGCACCCACCGTGTCCATCAGCAACACCATCGAGTTTTTGAGCGCGGCGAAGGGAAGCAAGCTCATCGCCACGTGCGACGTTGACAAGTCGGGCCGCCGCGTGGGCTTCTACACCGTGGAAGTCGTCGACGACACGGGCCGCAAAGTGGCGAAGATGTGCGCCACCTGCTCGCGCTAGATAAGACAAGCGCATGACAAGGGGCGGCCCCACCCCGCCTCGGGCGGCAAGGGCCATTCCCTTGCCGCTCGATATAAACAAACCCCGAAAGGAATCTTCATGACCATCACCGGCAAGCAAGTGCGCCAACTACGCAGCATGGCGAACCAGTTGAAAGCCACCCTCATCATCGGCAAGGACGGCGTGAACACCGGCGCCGTCAAACAGGCGAACGACGCGCTTGAGGCGCACGAGCTCATCAAGTGCAACGTGCTCGACGGCGCGGGCATGAGCGCGCAGGAGGCCGCCTATCAACTCGCCGACGCCGTCGAGGCCGAAGTCATCCAAGTCATCGGCCACAAGTTCGTGCTCTACCGCGAGTCGACCCGCGAGGACATCGAGAAAATCGAGCTGGCGTAATCCGCAACAGGTTTTCCCGCCTCGACCGCACATCCTACACAGCGACAAGCCCCCGAAGCGCTCAAAGCGAGCCGCTTCGGGGGCTTTTCTCGTGACATAGGGACAGGTCGTTTGTCATATTCGGCGAACGCGTCCCGTGTTCGCGCCCATGTCGCGCTCTATTCCGCATTATAAATTCTCCCAATTTTAAATGTACGTATGTACATTTCACTCTCATCTTGCTACACTTTCTAATGTACTTTTGTACAGTTAGAGAAACCAGACAAGGAGGAAGCGATGCAGAAGACAAAATCAATCGCCGCATGTGCAGCGGGCGTCCTTTTGGCGGGAGCGCTGAGCGGGTGCGGGGCAAATCTCGACCGCGAGGTAAGCGTGCAGGGCATGAGCGTGCACGTGCCCTCGAACTGGGTCGAGCACGTAGAGAACGGCGGCACGGCGACAAACGGCGACGCGGGCGGTGCCAGCGCAGACGCAGACAAGAACGCAGCGGCAATCGACAGCTCGAGCACAACCGCCCCCGCCTTCACGTTCTCCTACACCGAGAACAACGACAAGGCGAAAGACGACGCCACGCCCAACCGCATCGTTATCGCCTGTACTCCCCTCGCCGACGCGCCCGCGAAAACCGCCGCCGAGGCCATCGCCGCCAAGCAGGCGAAACTCGAGCGCGAGGCCGGCGTGACCGCGTGGGACATCGAGAAGGAGACGACCGAGATCATCGACGGCGCAACAGCCGCCACCTACCGTTACCGCTTCGTGAAGGAGATCGACGGCGTGCGCCAAGCGTATGACGCAAGCGTGGTGTACGTGGTGACCGCCGACGCCTTCTACGAGATTGCCGTGCGCGGCGACGTGGCCGACATAAACGGCATCGTGGACAGCATCGAGTTTTAAGGGGGCGTCATGAAAAACGGCATTCGCATGAAACCGCGCAAGCTGTCGGCGGCACGCCGCTGGACGGCGCTCGCGGTCATTCTGCTCGGGCAGTTCGTCGTGACCATCGACCTCACGGTGCTCAACATCGCCCTGCCCGACCTCAGCAAGGAACTCAACCCCACGTCCGACCAGCTGCTTTGGATCGTCGACGTGTATTCGCTCGTGCTCGCGGGCCTCATTGTGGCGGCAAGCGCGCTGTCCGACCGCATCGGGCGCAAAAAAGCCCTTCTCACAGGCTTTTTCATATTCGTCGTCGGCTCGCTGCTCGTCCTGTTCGTCGACGACGCGCGCCAACTCATCGCCCTGCGCGCCGCGCTCGGCGTCGGCGGGGCGCTCATCATGCCCATCACCATCGCCATGGTGCGCAACATCTTCACTAACGCGAAGGAGCGCGCGCTGGCCATCGCCGCGTGGTCGGCTGCAGGCGCCGTCGGCATGGCGGCGGGCCCGCTCATCGGCGGCTTTCTGCTGGAGCATACGACATGGCACGCGGCGTTTCTGGTGAACGTCCCGCTCATGGGAACGGCGTTCGTCGCTGGCATCTTCGCCCTGCCCGAGGTTAAGCTGGCGAAGCCCGGCAAGCTCGACCTGCTCGCCACGCTGCTTGCGCTCGTAGGCATGGTGGCGCTCATGTGGGGCATCAAGCACATGGCAGCCGAGCTCGCCTTCGATGCGCGCGGCATCGTCGCCGTCGTTGCCGGCGTGGTCTTCCTCGCGCTTTTCGTCGCGCGCTGCTTGACGGCGAAAGAGCCGCTGGTTGACCTGACGCTCTTCCGCAGCAAGGTGTTCACCGCCGGCGTCGTCGGCACGCTGGCCTGCACGTTTGCGATGGCGATGCTGTTGTATCTGCTCTCACAGTGGCTGCAAGTCGTCAACGGCGACACCTCGATGGAGGCGGGCATCCACCTGCTGCCACTGGCCGCCGCCTCGCTCGTGTCGAGCGCCGGCGCCGCGTGGCTTGCCACCAAGTTCGAGGCGCGCAACGTGATCACCTGCGGCATCGCGTTCGCGGGCATCTCGATGATCGCGCTCGTGCTGTTCCGCGACAACCTCTCGCTCGTTCCCGTCATCGCCATTTCCACGCTCGCGGGCTTAGGGCAAGGCGCGCTGGCCGTGGCCGCGTCGCTCATGATGGTCGAGACGCCCGACGAGAAGGCGTCGAGCGCCGGCAGCCTACAGGAGATGTCTTACGACATGGGCAACGTGCTCGGCGTGGCGATACTCGGCAGTCTCGCGTCCATCGCCTACCGCGACGGGTTGTCGACCTCGAAACTAACCGCGCTTGGCCTCGACCGGCAAACGATCGACGCGGCCGAGCAGTCAATCGCTGCCGCCTACGAGATCGGCCGCGAGGCCGGGCTGCCCGAAATCCTACGCATGGCGGAAAACGCGTTCAACGACTCGCTTGTGCTTACCTGCGTTGCCGGCGGCGTTATCATCCTGGAGTCGGCGCTCGTCGTGTGGGCGCTCGTCCCGAAGGGGCTTCGCACCGACGGCGCGGCAAGCGAAAGAGCCATCGAAGATGCGGATGCGGCACTTAACAAGCCGAAAAAGAAGGCGAAGGAAACGAAAGGGGCGAAGTCGGGGAAAGCTCTAAAGAGTTCCCCGAAGTCAAGCGGCAAGAAAAGAGCCAATACCAAGCAAAAGGACGGAAAGCCAAAAGCGAAGGCGAAGGCGAAGGCAGGGAAAGCACCGGCGTAAACAACCGAGGCGGGCGGGCGCAGCGCACGATTCCTTCCCCACTTGGAAGGGCCGTCGTGATAAGCTGAAACCACAAAGCCCTTCTCCACCTCGACGAAAGGACACGCACGTGGCGCTCAACCAATCAACCGACGACAACGTGAGCAGCGCGGAAGCCCCAACGCGCAAGACGCGCGCCGCGCGCGACCCCGAGGGACGCAAGCGCGCCATCGCGCAGGCTGCCGCCGACGTCATCGTGCACGAAGGGGTCGGCAAAGTGACGCACCGCCGCGTCGCCGAGGCGGCGGGCGTGCCCTTAGGGTCGACGACGGCTTATTTCAAAGACATCGCCGATTTGAAGCAGGCGGGGCTCAACCTGCTTTCCGAGCAAATGGCCACCTACGACGCAGAGGCTTTCGCGCTTGCGGCAAGCGAGAAGCCGCAGCCGGAAAACCTCGCGCGCCAGATCAACGAGTATCTGTCCGACAAGGAGCGCGTGGCATCCGACGCGGCGTTTTACGCCACCGCCTTAGGCGACCCCGACCTGCGGCAACTGGCGGTGCGCGCGCTCAACTCGTTCGTTGCCGCGTTCGCGCCGCACGTAAGCGAGCCGCGCGCCCGCGTGCTTCTGGCGCTCATCGACGGCGCGCTCATCGACGCCGCCCTCTACGACAAGCCCGTCGACCCCGATGTCGTGCAAGAGTTGCTCGAAGTGTTGTTGAAGGAGTAGGAAACGCGAGAGCAGACGGAACAAGGAGGCGGGCGTTCCGCCATGCGGACCGTGACAAGGGGACAGGTCGTTTGTCACATTCGCCTCACGTCCCCGCTACGCCTTCCGCACGGTTACGAGCACCAGCATCCCCAGCATGAGCGCCAGGCCGAGCCAATCGAACCCCGTGAACGCCGTTCCCAGCCACACGGCGCTCACGACCATCGCACCGATAGGCTCAAACGCCCCCAGAAGGCCGCCCGCCACCGAGCCCACAAGCGACACGCCGCGCAAATACAGCGCAAACGCCGCGAACGTGCCCACGGCGGCGATGCCCACCGTTAACACCAGCACGCCCACCGCGTCAAGGGCGGGAACGGGCGCGCCCTGGACCGCCCACACGACGCTTGAGAGCGCCGCGCTCACGAACATCGCGAGCCCCGTTGCCGCAAAGCTGCCGTACTCGGCGAACAAGCGACGCGGCCACATCACGTAAAGCGCCACCGCAAGACCATTCAACATGCCCCAGAAAAGTCCCTCGGGCGGCAGCGCAAGCGAGTCTAAGTTGCCCTGCGTGGCGATGGCGACCGTGGCGAAAACGGCGCACACAAGCCCCGCTACCTCGGCCGCGCGCGGCAATTTCCGCGCAAAGACGCAGGTAAACAGCATAATGAACACCGTACCCGACATTTGGAGCACCGTCGCTGTGCCGGCGTTGGTGAAACTTACCGACATGGTGTAGAAAAACTGGCTCCCGAACAGCCCCAAGCCGAACACGCCGAGGCGACCAAGCGTGCGCGGGCTTGCGAGCATCGAACGCAGACGATCGCGCTGCCGCGCAACGAGCACGCCGAGGAACAGCACGAATGCCAACAGCGCCCGCGTCGCCGTGATGAACGCCGCCGATATGTCGTAGTGCGCAAACAGAAACTGCGCGCACGCGCCCGAGAAGCCCCACAAAAGCGCGCCCGTCACCGCGCAGACAACGCCGCGCGCAAACGCGTTCCCTGCGCTCATCGACACCACCCTCGCGCATGACAAGGGGACAGGTCGCCTACTTCCCACGAGCCGCCCTTTTCGCACGTTTCTCAGCCAGGCGCTCGCGCGCCGCCGCCCCGCGCTCCTCTACGCGAGCCTTGCGCGCCGTGCGGGCGCGCGCCGCGGCAGCCGCCCGCGCAGGAGGCACGCCGTCTCCCCTATCGCCCAGCGAAACGGACGCCGAAGCCGCCGTGGCGCGAGGCGAAGGCTGCGAAGCTTCTAAGCGTTGCGTCGCGTCGCCTTCAAAATTCGCAGCGTCCGCGCCGCCGCATCCCAGCATTTCCTCAAGGAACCGCGCGATCGGCCCCATCAGGTTGTCGCCCTCGTCAAGCTTGAAGTAGCGCACCGGCAGCGTCAGTTTGCGCTTGTCGGGCAGGTAGCGCCCGCCCGCGCGGCGCAGCGTTGTCAGCTTCGCCGCCGGCACGTCTATCGGCTCCACCACCAGCTTGCCACCCGTCACCGACACCGTGTTCACGCCGTGCTCGTTGGCGAACGCCTTGATGCGCGCCTTCGCCAACAGGTTCGTCGCCGCGGCGGGCACGTCGGGGCGCTTGCCCGCAAGGTCGGCCTGCAGCGCGTCGACTTCCTCCACCGTGGCGGCGCACGCTATCTTGCGGTACCACAGCACGCGCTCGTCGGCGTCGGGCACGTATTCCTCAGGCAAGTAGGTATGCCCCGGCACGTTCACCGTGATGTCGGAAAGCGCCGGCGGCAACCCGTCGATGCCCGAGCCCGCACTACCCGACGCGCCCGCGCCCTCGCGCGTGGCCGCCACCGCCTGCTGCAGCATCTGCGCGAACAGGTCAAAACCCACGGCGCTCATGTTGCCGTGCTGCTCGGCGCCGAGCAGGCTTCCCGCACCGCGAATCTCCAGGTCGCGCATGGCAATGCGCATACCGCTCCCTAAGTCCTGATGCTCGTCGATAGCGGTCAGGCGCGCAAGCGCCTCCTCGGTCAAGGGCACGTTGTCGGGAAACATGAAGTAGGCATACGCCTGCACAGACGAGCGCCCCACGCGCCCCTTCAACTGGTACATCTGCGCAAGCCCCAGCCGCTGCGCGTCCTCGATGATGAGCGTGTTCGTGTGCGGGTTGTCGATGCCGCTCTCGATGATGGTGGTGGCCACCAGCACATCGAGCTGCCCCGCCGCGAACTCCTCCATCACGCCTTCAAGCTCCTCACGCGACATCTGCCCGTGCGCCACGCCCACGCGCGCCTCGGGCGCCGCCGCGGCAACGCGCGCCACCGCGTCGTCGATCGAGCGCACGCGGTTGGACACGTAGTACACCTGCCCATGCCGCGCCAGCTCCAGGCGAACGGCCGCGCTCACCACGTCGGGGTCCCACTCCCCCACGTGCACCTTCACCGCGCGCCGCGCGTCGGGCGGCGTGAGGATAAGGCTCATGTCGCGCACGCCTGAAAGCGACATCTGCATGGTGCGCGGGATGGGCGTGGCCGAAAGCGTCAGCACGTCGATCGACTCACGCAGGTTCTTCATCTGCTCCTTGTGCCCCACGCCGAAGCGCTGCTCCTCGTCGATGATCACGAGCCCCAAGTCGTGCGGGTTCACGTCGCGCGAGAGCAGCCGATGCGTGCCCACGAGCACCGCCACCTCGCCTTCCGCGAACCCAGCAAGCGCCGCTGCCTGCTCGGCCGGGGTGCGGAAGCGCGAGAGCACCTCCACGCGCACGCCGAACGGCTCGAAGCGCTCACGGAAGTTCGTGTAGTGCTGCTGCGCCAGAATAGTGGTCGGGCACAGCACCATCACCTGTTTGCCGTTCTGCGCCGCCGCGAACGCCGCCCGCAGCGCCACCTCGGTTTTGCCGAAGCCCACGTCGCCGCAGATCAGGCGGTCCATCGGGCGCGGGCTGGCCATGTCGGCCTTCACGTCGGCGATGGCCTGAAGCTGGTCAGGGGTCTCCTGGTAGGGGAAGGCCTCCTCCATCTCGCGCTGCCACGGCGTGTCCACCTCGAAGCGGAAGCCCTGCGTGGCGGCGCGGCGCGCATACACGTCCACCAGGTCGAACGCCAGCTGCTTGGTGGCTTTGCGCGCTTTGCTGAGCGCCCGCGACCAGTCGGAGGTGTTCAGGCGCGTGAGGCGCGGGGACGCGCCCTCCGGCCCCACGTAGCGCGTCACGCGGTCGAGCTGTTCCACCGGCACGAACAGCTTGTCGCCCTCGGCGTACTCGAGCAGCAGGTAGTCGCGCGCCGTGCCGTCGATCTCGCGCCGCACGAGCTCGCGGAAAAACGCCACGCCGTGCGCCGCGTGCACCACGTAGTCGCCCGGCTTGTAGGGGAAGGTAATCTCGGTGATGTCGACGGCACGCCGCACGCGCGCCGCCGATTGCGCGCCCTGCGTGTCGGATATCGACACGATGGCCAGCTTCGCCTTCGGGATGATCATGCCCAACGGAACTTCGGCGTCGGTGACGTTGACCACCCCCCGCCGCAACCGCCGTTTGGCAACGGCGCGCGCGTGCGCGTCTGCGGAAGGGTCTTGTCGGGAATCGCCCGTTGACGGCGATGGGAGGGGGCATGCCGTGCTCAAACAGTCCTCGCTTCGCTGCGGAACTGCGCGCGGCACGCCTCCTCCCATCGCCGTCCCTGCAGCAAGTTCCGCGCTCGCGTCGGCGGGGGCGGCGTTCACCAAGCGAGTTCCGCACGAGCCGGAAGCGCCAATGGCGCTTCCGTGCGAGCAGGACTGTCTGAGCGACTGAACGTTGCCCCCGCCGACGTCCCCAGCGCCTTCTTCCGCAACTTCCTGAATGGGCAGCCCGCGGTCAACAAACGCCAGCTTCATGTCCTCGCGCGCGCGGCGGTTCGGGGCGCAGAACACGCAGGCGTAGCCCGCGTCGACCAAGCTGCGCAAACGCCCGAACAGCTTGTCAGGGTGCCCCGCCACGTCCACGCGCTTCACCGGCAGCTCGTCGTCGACCTCGGCCCCCACGCGCATGATCGACACGTAGGTGGCGCGCTGGCCGCTCCCGAAGTCGAGCGCCGCAGGCTCGGCGAACAGCCCCGCAAGCGGCAGTGCGCTGCCCTTCGCACGCGCCTGTATGTCCTCCCAGCAATGCTGCGCGTCGTCGAAGAGCGAGCGCGTCTCCACAAGCACCGAAAGCGTGCCCTCACGCGCGTAGTCGCCGAGCGTCACCGTTTTGGGGTACAGATACGGCAAAATGGCGTCGGCCCCGTCGAAGCGCAGACCGCCGTCAAGCTTTTCCAGCACGTCGCGCAACGCAGGATTCGTGAGCGCAGGCTTCGAGAGCGCCTTGCGCGCCCGCTTCAGGGCCGCCGGCGTGCAGGCGTACTCGCGCACGGGATAGATTTCCACCGCGTCTAGCGTGCCGATGGTTTGCCCCGTCGAAGGCACGATGCGGCGAATCTCCTCCAACTCGTCGCCGAAGAAGTCGAGCCGAACCGGATACACCAAATTGCCGGGGAACACGTCGATGGCGCCGCCGCGCACGCAAAACGTGCCCGGGCCGTCAAGCTCGCCGGTGTTCGCGTAGCCGCGCGCCTCCAGGGCATGAGCCACGTCGGTGAACTCCGCGACGCCTTCCGCGCCCATGAACTCGAGCTCCTCGCCCGCGCGCAGGGCAAGCGGCGTGCACACGCCCTCGGCGGCCGGCGGCAAACAGCGCAGAAGCGCGCGGGCGCTCGCCACTACCACGCACGCACGCCCGTCGAGCAGCGCGAACGCCGCCTGCATGCGCTGCGCTGTCACGCGCGCGTTCGCGGGTTTCGGCGCGAACGGGTAGTCGGTGCGCTCGGGAAACCGCAGCACGCGGTCGTCTCCCACATACGCCGCCACGTTGCGCGCGAACGCCACGGCGGCCTCTTCGCCCGCCACCACCACAAGCGTCGGCTGCGGAGACACCGCAAAGCGCGCCGCCACCAGAAACGGCCGCGCCGAGGACGCCACGCCAAGTGAGGCGTCCTCGCCCGCGTCGAGCTTGCCCCAAAACGTCTCCAGGCACCCCGATTTCTCAAGCGCGAAGGCAAGCGAGTCGATGAGCATGCGGCAAATCCTTTCCGTAGCGCTAAACGCAGACAGCACGAAAAGCCGCGAATCTCGCGGCTAGCGGTTGTGTATTGTACCATTTTGCTCCGTCTGCCCTGACGGGACAGACGGAGCAACTCGACGCTGCGGCAACCCAACCCTACATCTTCTCCAACTTGCCTATTTAATTACACACTTTGTCGTATTAAACTCAACATGAAGTCGTATTCAAATGCGCGAGCAGCGCAGAGCAGGTGATTGCATGGCGAAAAAACTCCACCTCACACCGGGAAAGCGTGCACACCGCCACGCGCCCAGCCGCAGCCACGACCACGACACGCTTCTTTGCCCGCAAATGCTTCCTATCCACTTCGAGCTGCTGAAAGCCGTGTTCGACGCCCACGGGCGCACGCTCGAAATCATCGACGTGCCGAAGCGCGACGCTCTCGACGCGGGGCTGCGCTACGCCAACAACGACCTGTGCTACCCCGCCATCCTCGTAACCGGCCAGATCGTCGCGGCGCTCAAGTCGGGACGCTACGACCTTGCGCGCACCTCGGTGCTCATGGTCCAAACGGGCGGCGCCTGCCGCGCCACGAACTACATCGCCGTCATCCGCAGGGCCATCGCCGACGCGGGGCTTCCACGCGTGCCCGTCGTGTCGCTTTCCGCCGCCGACCTCGGCGAGAAAAACCGCTTCCGGCTCACCCCGCGCATGGTCGGGCAGGCGGCGGCCGCGCTCGCCATCGGCGACGTGCTCATGAAATGCCTCTACCGTACCCGGCCCTACGAG
>JAUNGO010000066.1 GCA_030524475.1 Eggerthellaceae bacterium
GTCTGCGGCGAGCATGGGTGCGTGCGCGTGCGCGGGGCGCGCGGAAGGCGGGCCGGCGTGACGAAAGCCGTGTGGCCCGAAGGCAACGCTGCGCGCGCGGCGTTCGTGGAGCGCGTGCGGGCGGCGGGCGTGGAGCACTGCCGTGAGCTGCCGTGGCGCCACATCGACGACGCGTACGCGGTGCTCGTGTCCGAGGTGATGCTCCAACAAACCCAGGTGGCGCGCGTGGAGAAGTTCTGGCGGCGCTTTCTGGCGGCGTTTCCCACGCTCGACGCGCTGGCGGCGGCGAGCACATCCGACGTGCTGGAAATGTGGCAAGGCCTGGGGTACAACCGCCGCGCGCTGGCGCTCAAGCGCACCGCCGACGAGTGCGCCGCGCACTTCGACGGGATGCTCCCGCGCGCGTACGACGACTTGGTGGCGTTGCCGGGCATAGGTCCTGCCACGGCGGCGGGCGTGCGCGCGTTCGCGTGGGAAGAGCCCGGCGTGTACCTGGAGACGAACGTGCGCGCGGTGTTTCTGCACGAGGTGTTTCCCGACTGCGACAAAGTGCCCGACCGCGAGCTTGTGCCGCTGGTGGCCGACGTGTGCCCGCCGGCGCCCGCGCGCGACGCGGCACGTGGCGTGCGCGGTGCGGGGGCGGAAGGGGCGCCGGGGGCAAGCGACGTGGCGGCGGCGGGCGGCGCTCTCGGGGCTCGCGGCGGCGACGCGCATCCGGCGCATCGCGCGCCCGACCCGCTTGCCAGCCCGCGCGACTGGTACTACGCGCTGCTCGACTTCGGGGCGCACCTGAAGGCGGCGGGCGCGAACCCCACGCGACGCAGCGCGCACTACGCGCGCCAGAGCGCGTTTGAGGGCTCGCGGCGCCAGAAACGCTCGTGGATCGTGCGCCGCGTGCTCGCCGCCGACGCGCAGGCAGGCGTGGCGGCGGCAACCGTGCTCGCCGAGCTTTCCGCCGCCGAGCGGGCGGCCGGGCGCGACGGCGTGACGGAAGGAGAGTTCGCCTCCATCGTCGACGACCTGGTGCGCGAGGGTTTCTTTAGGCGCGAAGGCGGCGTACTCGTTCCTTAAGCGGCGGGTGCGTCGCTCGGAGAATGCGAGGGGGATTGATGGGTTTCGTTGAGCTGTTCATGATCGGCGTCGGGCTTTCCATGGACGCGTTTGCGGTCTCGATCTGCAAAGGGCTGGGAATGCGTCGCGTGAACTGGGCCCACGCGGCGGTCATCGCGCTGTTCTTCGGCGGCTTTCAGGCGCTCATGCCGCTTGTGGGCTGGGCGCTCGGCACGCAGTTCGCCGCGCTCATCACGCCGGTCGACCACTGGATCGCGTTCGCGCTGCTCGCGTTCATCGGCGGCAAGATGCTCATCGACGCTTTCCGCGGGGATGAGGGCGGGGAAGGCGAGGGCGGTACCTCGTCGTCCGTCGCCGCGGGTGACGGGGAGCTTCATTCAGAAGCTTCGCAGCCCTCATTCCGCTCCCCGGCACCCGCAGCGACTGCCGCGCCGGCAAAGAAGGGGTGCGACGAAAAGCTCAACGTCCCCGAGCTGTTCATGCTTGCCATAGCCACGAGCATCGACGCGCTGGCGGTCGGCATCACGTTTGCGTTCCTCGGCGTGAACGTGTGGGTCGCCGTGGCGATCATCGGTGTTACTACGTTTGTGCTGTCGTTCGCGGGTGTCGCCATCGGCAACCAATTCGGCAGCCGCTTCGAAAAGCCCGCCACGGTTGTAGGTGGCGTAGTCCTCATCCTCATAGGAGCCAAAATCCTCCTGGAGCATTTGGGAGTGTTGGTTTTCTAACTCCCCAGCGAGGAAGTCGCCCGGCGGAATGGGAAACAAGAAATCGTGCGGGGCGCTTGACGGGGAGGTATTCACCAAGCGAGTTCCGCACGAGCCGAAAGCGCCAGTGGCGCTTTCGCGCGAGCTCAGGACTGTTCGAGCGACTGAATGCCTCCCCGCCAAGCGCCGGGAAGGCAAATCAGCGACCTATTCCACCGGGTAGCTTCCGAGCACCTTCACCTCGCGCAGCTTCAGCCGCAGGCAGTTCAAGGCGGTTTGCACCTCGATGTCGTTCACGGACCCCTCGAACTCGGCGAAGAACATATAGTCGCCGAGCTGCTGCTTGGTGGGGCGCGACTGGATCATCGACAGGTTGATGTTCGCGTAGGCGAACTCCGACAGGATCATGTTGAGCGTGCCCGCCTTGTCCTCGCGCAGAAACAGCGCGAGCGTGGTCTTGTGGCGCGTGCCCGTAAGCTGCGGGGCGCTGCCGGCGCGCCCGATGAGCGCAAAGCACGTTTGGTTGCCGAAGTGGTCGCCGATCTCGGCCACCTCCACGCGCGCGCCGTGCAGCTTGGCCGCCAGCGCGTTGGAGATGCCCGCCATCGTGGGGTCGTTCGCGGCCAAACGCGCGCTTTCCGCCGTCGAGGACACCGTGAGCGTGGTGCGCCCGGGCAGCCGCTCGTTCAGAAAGCGCCGGCACTGCGCAAGGCCTTGCGCATGCGAGGCCACCGTGCGCACGTCGGCCAGCTTGGCGTCGGGGTGCAGCACCAGGCAGTGGTGGATGTCGATCACCTTCTCCGCCAGGATAACCGCCGAGCTGCGGAAGGCGAAGTTGTCGAGCGTCGCCGTGACCGAGCCCTCAAGCGAGTTTTCCTTGCCCACCACGCCGAAGGCGGCGCGCCCGCGGTCGACGCAGTCGAACACCTCGTCGAACGACGTGCACTCCAGAAGGTCGACGTCGGGAAAGCCCAAGCGCTCGGCGAACGAGAGCGCCGCCTCGTGGGTGTACGTGCCGAGAGGGCCCAAAAACGCGATGGTGTGGTCGATGCTGCTCATGGTGGGGCGTGTCCTTCCGCTTGAGAATGCGTAAGAACGTATGATAGCGCAAGTTCGGGAAGGGATGGCGCGTTTGCGCGGTCGTCGCTCGGATGCTTCGTTTTCATGTTACGCGCCTGATCAACCGTAACATTTTCATACCACTGGCGGCGCATCCGCAACTTTTTCTTGTTTCCCCTTCACGTAGTCTTCAAATTTGTGGAAAATAGCTTCCGCATGTAAAGGACGAGGACACCTAGAGGAGGTGTACACATGGAAAACCAGACCACGATCTCGGAGTTCGACAGCATTTTGTCGTCTCGCGGTGTCACCCGTCGCAGCTTTATGAAACTCTGCGCCGGCGTGGCGGCGGCTGCAGGCCTAAGCCAGCTCGCCGTTCCGCGCGTCGCCGAAGCGCTTGAGAAGTCTGTTATCGGAGCGACCAAGGGTGATCTGTATCCGGTCATTTGGATTGAGGGGGCGTCCTGCACGGGCTGCACCGAGTCCTTTGCCCAGATCGAGACGCCCGACGCCGCTACGGTTGTGCTCGACATGATCTCCCTGAACTACTCGGAGACGCTGTCGGCTGCCGCCGGTCACTCGATGGAGGAAGCCAAGAAGCAAACCATCGAGGCGGGCAACTACATTCTCGTGTACGAAGGCGGTGTGCTGGAGGGCTTCGACTACAACGCGCTGCGCGTTGCGGGCGAGACGGGCAACGTCGCGCTGGAGGAGGCCGCCGCGAACGCCAACGCGGTGGTTGCCATCGGCTCGTGCGCGGTCAACGGCGGCTGGATGGCTGCCCACCCGAACCCGGCGGGCGCCATGGGCGTTCAGCAGTACCTGGAGAAGGTCGGCATCAACACCACGGTCGTCAACATCCCCGGCTGCCCGGTGAACCCCGAGTGGCTCATGTCGGTGCTGGTGGACGTCGTGCTGCTTGAGGACCCGAGCCTGATCAAGCTCAACGGCTACAACATGCCGGCGGGGCTGTTCGACCAGACCATCCATGACAACTGCGAGCGTCGCGGCCACTTCGAGAACGGCGAGTTCGTCTACGAGTTCGGCTCCGAGGAAGAGGCGAAGGGCTACTGCCTCTACCCGCTCGGCTGCCGCGGGCCTCAGACCAAGTCGGTGTGCGGCGTGACCATGTGGAACAACCGCCGCTCTTGGTGCGTGCAGGCCGGCGCCCCGTGCGTGGGCTGCTGCGAGGCCAACCCCAACAACCCCGGCCAGAACTGGGTCGAGGTCAACACGCCGTTCTACAAGCGCCACCGCGACCTGCGCGTGGGCGGCCTTGTGCTCCAGCCCGGCACCGTTGCGCTTGCCGTCACCGGCTTGGTGGCCGCGGCGCTTGTGGTGCACGGCTTCGGCATGAAGAAGTTTGGCCGCATGGACGGCGGCGCCGACTTCGAGAAGGTGCGCAAGTGGGATGCGGCTCACCCCGAGCAGTCGATCGGCACGTACGCCGACGGCGCCGAGGGCGGCCCGATCTTGAACGACGACGCCCTGTATGAGAAGAACACCCATCACGCGCGCCCCGTGCGCGGTGTGGCTGCAAAGCCCGCCGACGACGCGGCTGACGCGGAAGAGAACTAGGAGGTGAGCCTGAATGACACGTTCTGTTATCGATCCCATTACTCGTATCGAGGGCCATCTCCGCGTTGAGATGGAGGTGACCAACGGCAAGGTCTCCGACGCCTGGGTTTCCGGCGGCTGCTTCCGCGGCATGGAGATGGTTGTCGAGGGCCGCACGCCCGAGGACGCGGCGCAAATCGTGCAGCGCATCTGCGGCGTGTGCCCGGTGTCGCATGCCCATGCGTCCACCATCGCGGCCGAGAAGGCCTACGGCATCACCATTTCGAACAACGCGCGCATCATCCGCAACCTCATCGAGGGCGCGCAGTTTTTGCACAGCCATATCCTGTGGTTCTACAACCTGGCGGCGCTCGACTACGTGAACCCGCTTCACGCCCTTGAGGCCGACGCGGCCGACGCCATCGCGCTCGCGCAGGCGGCCGGCACGTCGATGAACAGCGACTTCGTGGCGCTCAAGGAGAAGCTCACCACGTTTGCCGCCAACGGCCAGCTGTCCATCTTCTCGGGCAACTGGTTCGACGCCGACGAGGGTACGGCCTACAAGCTGCCCGCCGAGCTCGACCTCATCTGCACGGCGCACTACCTTGAGGCGCTCAAGATGCAGGCGAAGGCCTCCGAGGTCGCGGCGCTCCTCGGCGGCAAGATGCCGCACGTCATGACCATCCTGCCGGGCGGCACGGCGTTTGTGCCCACCGAGTCGAAGCTCGACGATCTGAAGGCCATGGTGGACGAGATCTACAACTGGGTTTCCACCACCATGATTCCCGACACGCTGGCGCTGGCGCCTTACTACGCCGACGCGCTCGAGTTCGGCAAGGGCTGCGGCCGCTACATCGCCTGGGGCGTGTTCGAGGGCCAGGGCTACCCGTACGGCGGCGACTACATCGAGCAGATGAAGAACCGCTACCTGCCGATGGCCGTGCTCGACGAGAACCTGCGCGTGTCCGACGTGGAGGAAAGTCTGATCACCGAGTACATGGGCCATTCCTGGTACAAGGGTTCTGACACGTTCACCTCGCCGTACTTCACCACCGAGCCGGAGTTCACCGAGTACAACGTGGAAGACCGTTACTCGTGGGTGAAGTGCCCCGCCTATGACGGCAAGCCGATGGAGGCGGGCTCGATGGCGCGCGTGCTGGCCGCATACCAGCGCAAGGTGCCGTTCATCGTGGAGCACGTCGACGGCTTCCTGGCCGACCTCGGCGCGGCGCTGGGCCTGCCGGGCGCGGCTCCTCTGAGCGCGGCGCAGTCGACGCTTGGCCGCACGGCAATCCGCCAGGTCGAGACGCTCTACGTTGCCACGCTCATGAAGGAATGGGTCGACGAGCTCATGGCCGCCGTGAAGGAAGGCGACTCCGAGTACTTCCGCGAGCCTTCCACCATCACGGGCGAGGGCACGGGCTTCTGGGAGGCACCGCGCGGCGCGCTGTACCATTCCGAGAAGGTCAAGGACGGCAAGATCGAGGGCTATCAGATCATCATCCCGTCCACGTGGAACTTGGCCCCGATGAACGCCGACGGCGTGCACGGGCCGCTTGAGCAGGCGCTTCTCGACATCCCGGTTGAGGACATCGAGAAACCCATCAACGCGCTGCGCACGGTTCACGCGTTCGACCCCTGCACGGCGTGCGCGGTCCATGTGACCGAGCCTGCCACGGGCAAGTCCTTCGAGACGGTCACGAGCCCTTGGGGGGTGAAGTAACATGGCACATCTCGCACATTACCGCGAAGCGCATCCGCTGATCTTCGTGATCACGCACTGGATCAACCTGGTTGCGATGATCTTCCTGATCGTCACGGGCTTTTGCATCCACTTCCCGTTCTGGCCGATGTTCATGGGCATCGCCCGCGGCCTGCACGTGTTCTTCGGCTTCGTGCTGTTCCTGAACTGCGTGTTCCGCGTGGTCGCGGCGTTCTTCGTGAAGACGTCGCCGACGGGCGGCACGCGCCAGCAGGTCAAGGACTACAAGACTTGGCTGCCGCAGAAGGACAACCGCCATCAGGCGCTTGAGTGGATCAAGTATTACCTGTTCCTCAAGAAGGATCACCCGCTGGGAGCCAAGCTCGGCGTGCCGCAAAAGATCAGCTACCTGCTGATCCCGGTTCTGATCGTGCTCATGTTCTGGACGGGTCTGTGCCTGTGGGTGCCCACCATGAACGTCGGCGTGTTCTGGGCGACCACGAACCTGCTCGGTGGCCTCATGAGCGTGCGCATCATCCACTACTTCTTGATGTACGTGTTCATCGTGTTCATGTTCATCCATGTGTACCTGGCGAACGTGGAGGGCTTCGCGCCGACCGCGCTCATGTTCATCCACAAGGAGCATGGTGGTCTGGTGTACGACCCCGACACCCACAACATCGTGGGCGAGGACGAGGAAGTGCGCCACTAAACACGGTTGCGGCATGAAATAGCTCGCAAAGGGGAAGGCTTGGGAAACCAGGCCTTCTCTTTTTGTATACTGACGGGTGGAAAATTGATTCGAGGGTTGGGCGTGGCGCCCAACGTGCGCGAGGTGTTTCGATGGCTTTGACCGACAAGCAGATTGCGGAAGAGGAGGCGTTCCTCAAGGGATTGCCGCGCTTCAACGTGGCGGCGTTTTTGCTGCCGCCCATTTGGGGACCGGCTCACGGCATTTGGCCGACCATCTTGTTTTATCCCATCTGGCTGTTCGCCGACAATATGTTCTACGCGGCATATGAGAACCCAAGCGCCGTGTCGATAGCGCTCGCGCTATTGGTGTTGGTGTCGCTGGTTGCGGGAACGGCGGCGTTTGCCGTGGTGTCGCAGCCGTTTGCGGCCCACCGCGCCGAGCGCATGGGCATAAGCCGCGAGACGTACCTGCGTCGCCAGAAGTGGTGGGCTGTCGGCTGCGCGGTGGCGGGTGTCGTTATGCTGGCGTTGGCAACGTATTACAACCTGGTGATCCGTCCGACGGTGGGGGCATGATGAGCATGGACGCGGAAGAGGAGCGTATGAGCGCGGGAGGCGCGAATCCGCGCGAGGCTGCGTCGCTGGACGGCGCGAAACCGCAGGAGGCTACGCTCGGAAGCTCCGCAGCCCTCGCTTCGCCCCCGGCGGCTTCGCGCCTGCGCGGTCCAGAGGTGGAGTTGCCGTTTGACGATGCGGAAGGGAAGCGCACGGCGGCGGTGTTTTGCGTGGGCAATCGCCTGATGCTCGACGAGGGCGTGGGCCCGGCGGTCTACGATGAGCTGTGCGAACACTATGAGATCCCCGACAACGTGCAGCTGTTCGACGTGGGATGCATGTCGCTCGACATGCTGGGCTACGTTGATTCGTGCGATCTTATCCTCACGGTGGACGCCGTCGACGGCACGGGCGACGCGCCCGGCACGGTGTACCGCTTCGCGCCCGACGCCATGGCACGCCACACAGGCGCTATGCAATCGCTACACGACCTCAAGCTGGTCGACCTGTTCGACGCCGCCTCGCTTTTGGGATATGAAGCCGAGGGCTTCTGCCTCGGTATGCAGGTGGACAATATGTCGCCCGCCGAGTTCACGGTGGGCCTCACGCCGGCGGTGCACGCCGCGCTGCCGCTTTTGGTGGAGACCACCGTGGCCGAGCTCGACCGCCGCGGGTTTAAGCTGCGGCGGAAATAGCGCCTGCAAAGAGCGGACGTTTCGCCTACAACGTCCCATTTCCAGCCATGAGAGAAGAGTCGTGGCTTCAAAAAGGGCGTTGTAGGCGGTTTTTTCCGGAAATTGGCTTCAATTTCGGCGTTGTAGGCGGTTTCGGCGTTTTAAAACGCCTACAACTCCCTTTTTGACGCCACGACATGAAGAAGATGGCTGGAAAACGGATGTTGTAGGCGTTTTGGACGCAGCAACATTGCAGAAAGCCGCCAGTGCAGCCCGGCTAGCACTTCCCGCGGGTGGGGCACAGGTCGCCCACGATGCACTCGCCGCACAGCGGGTTGCGCGCGCGGCAGAACTCGCGGCCGAAGTGAACCCACTGATGGTTGATGAACAGCCATTGCGGCTGCGGGTAGATTTTCAGCAGCTTGGCCTCGGTTTTCTCGGGCGTGTCGTCGTTGCGGGTGGCGAACCCCAGGCGGTGCGCGATGCGGAACACGTGCGTGTCCACAGCGATGCCCTGCGGGTTGCGGAAGGCCTCGCACATGACCACGTTGGCGGTTTTGCGACCCACGCCGGGAAGCTTTTGCAGCTGTGCCAAGTCGTTGGGAATCTCCCCGCCGAATTCGGCGAGCAGCGTTTGCGCGAGCGCCACGAGGTTTTTCGCCTTCGAGCGGAAAAAGCCAAGCGAGTGGATGATGTCCTCGACGTCGGACACGCGGGCGGCGGCCATAGCCTCGGGGGTGGGGTAGCGCGCGAAAAGAGCGGGTGTCACCTTGTTCACGGCGGCGTCGGTGCACTGGGCGGAAAGCACCACCGCCACGGTCAACTGAAAGGGGGTAAGGTAGTCGAGCGAGCACGCGCCTTCGCCGTAATGCTCGAACATGCGCTCCTCGACGTGCGCGGCGCGCTCGCGTTTGGCGGTGAGGTTTTCGCGGGGCATGGGGTTCCTTTCGAGGGTGTGACAAAGGGACAGGTCGTTTGTCACATTGAGAAAACCGTTTGTTTTCCCATTCTACATCAATGTGACGAACGGCCTGCCCCCTTGTCACGCTCCCTTGTCGCGCTTGTCGCGCATTCCCCCTTGTCACACGGCGTTCGACACCATGAGCCACACGCACCATGCGGTGACGGCCACCAAAAAGACGCCGAGGACAACGTAGAGGACGGGCGCACCCTCGCGGCTGACGCCGTGCACGAGCCCTAAGTCGTAGAGCTTGTCGTTGAAGATGCAGCAGAGTGCCACCAGCGTCTGCACGCCCGCCATGACGGCGCCGATAATCCACGTCATGCTCGGCGGGCCGTAGCCGTTGATTTGCCCGTCGAAGCCCCAGTGCGTGGGTATGCGCTCAACGCCCGCGGGAATCATGCTGAAGCCGACCAAGCCGATTGCCAGCGGGGCGGCAACAAGCACCACCCAAAGCGCTATCATGGCGGGCAAGGGAAGTTTGAGCTTCACGGCGGTCTCCTGGGAATTTGTATTGGCGGTTTTCCCCATTATATCGCAGGGCGTACTCGCGTTGAGCGTATGGCAGGGGAAGTGTATGGCAAAGGGGCACGGTGCGAACACGGGGACGCTCGCTCCCCCCCCCGTTCGCGCAACATGACAAATGACCTGTCCCTTTGCCATGCCCTCTGCCGCGCTCATCCCCGAAAATGCCTATACTGGTTTTCAACCAACGCAGCGAAGGGAGCCCGCATGGCACAGGCAACAAGTCAGGACATCGAGACGTTTATCGACGAGCAGTGGGCGTCGTTTCTGGATGACGCGGCTCGGTTGGTGGAAATCGACAGCTCGCTCGATGCCGAGCACGCAACTGACGGCGCACCATTCGGTCCCGGTGCCCGCCGCGCGCTTGACGAGACACTCGCTATCGCTGCTCGCATGGGGCTTGCTGTGCACGACGGCGACGGGTATGCGGGATATGCCGACCTGCCAGGCGAAAGCGGTCAGCAGCTCGGCGTTATCGGCCACGTGGACGTGGTGCCGGCGGGCGAGGGGTGGCACTTCCCGCCGTTCTCGCTGACGCGCAAGGACGGAATGCTTATTGGACGCGGCACGGCAGACGACAAGGTGCCCGTCCTGTGCGCGCTGTACGCCCTTAAGTTTTGGATCGACCGCGGCGTGTCGTTGCGCCACGACGTGCGCTTTATCTTTGGCTGCAACGAGGAGTCGGGCATGGCTGAGATTCCCTACTACTTGGCTCGCCACGACGCGCCCGACTTCTTGTTCACTCCTGATGCGGAGTTTCCCCTGTGCTATGGCGAAAAGGGGCTGTTCGGCTGCATGCTTTCGCGCGAAGTGGCCCCAGGCGCAGTCGTATCGTTTGAGGGCGGCATTCAACCCAACGCGGTGCCATCCTCAGCGCGTGCCGTGGTGCGCTGCAGCGCCGACTGCTTGCCTGCTGCGGATCGCATTACCCTTGAGCCGGCCGACGAGGGCTGCATGTGCGTGCGCGCAACGGGCGTCGGCGGCCACGCGTCGCTGCCGGATGGCACGGTGAACGCGGTGGGCGTGCTGGCGCAATACCTGCTCGATGCCGAGGTGTGCTCGGGCGACGAGCAGGCGTGGCTCACGTTGCTCGCGCGCCTTGCCGCGTCGACCGACGGGTCTTTTCCCGGCGTCGCGGCGCATGACGCCGACTTCGGCGCGCTGACGAGCGTGGTGGGCGTCGCGCGCAAAGACGACGCGCGCTGGATATGCACCGTCGACGTTCGTTTTCCCGCGTCTACCTGCGGCGAGGCGTTGGTGCGGGCTTTCATGCGGCTAGCTCAGCAAGAGGGATGTGACTTAGAGGTGGTGCGCAACCAGGAGCCGTTTTTGGTCGACCCGAATGCCGCGCCTGTTCAGGCCCTTATGCGAGCGTATCGCGCTGCCACCAACCGTGAGGTGCTGCCCTTCACGATGGGCGGTGCCACCTATGCGCGGGAGTTTCCGCGCGCGGTGAGCTTTGGCCCTGCGGAAGAAGGCGTGTTCGAGCGCCCGAGTTGGGTTGGGGGAATGCACGCCGCCGACGAGGGCGTTCCCGAGGCCGAGCTGCGCCAGGCCATGGCGATCTACATTCGCGCCTTCGGGCTCCTCGCCGAGGTCGACGATTTGCGCTCGTAGCCCTCGATCGCTCTAGCATCCCTTCGCCACGGCCAAAAACAACTTGAGGCGGTTTTGCTGGTTTGCCTCGGAGGCGCCCGGGTCGAAGTCGAGCGCCATGATGTTGGCTTCGGGATGGCGTCGCTGCAGCTCGCGCAGGGTTCCGCGCCCGAGCACGTGGTTCGGTAGGCAGCCGAACGGCTGGATGCACACGACGTTGCGCACGCCGTCGGTGATGAGCTTGCGCGTGTCCGCCACGAGGTACCATCCCTCTCCCGCGTTGTTGCACAGCGACACCACGGGCTTCGCCAGCTCTGCCAGGTCGTTGATGTCGGAGAAGGGCTCGAAGCGCTTCGACTTCGCCAGCTCGCCGTTAAGGGCACGGCGCGCCTTCGCGACGAGCGAGAGCGCCGCCTGCGACGCGTGCGCCTTCGCCTTAGACGTGCCGAGCGTGACGCTGTGCCAGATGGGGTTCGAGATGCAATAGGAGAAGAACTCGATCATGCCCGTGACGGACACCTCGCAGCCCTCCGCCTCAAGCTGGTGTATGAGGTTGCCGTTGGCGGTGGGGTGGTATTTCACGAGGATTTCCCCGACGACGCCCACGCGCGGCTTACGCGCGCCGGTCAAGGGCAATCGATCGAAGTCGCGCACGAT
>JAUNGO010000067.1 GCA_030524475.1 Eggerthellaceae bacterium
CGAATAAAACATTTGTTCTCGCGATAAATCCATGGTATCATGCTTGACATGGATACGCTGTTTACAGAATTCGAGAACGCGGAGCGCGGCAAGGTCGCGCCGCTCGCGGTGCGCATGCGCCCGCGCTCGCTTGATGAGCTGGTGGGGCAGGCCGAGGCGGTGGGGCAGGGAAGCTGGCTGCGCTCCGCCATCGAGAACGACACGCTCAGCTCGGTCATCTTGTTCGGGCCGGCGGGCACGGGCAAAACCTCGCTCGCCCATGTGATCGCGGAAACCACGCGCGCCACGTTCGTGGAGGTGTCGGCTATCGGCGGCACGGTGTCTGACCTGCGCCGCGAGATCGACGCGGCGGAGAAGCGCCTGGTCATGGGGGGTCTGCGCACTATTCTGTTCGTCGACGAGATCCATCGCTTCAACCGCAGCCAGCAAGACGCGCTTTTGCACGCGGTGGAGGATCGGCTGGTGGTGCTCGTGGGCGCCACCACCGAAAACCCGTTTTTCGAGGTGAACTCCGCGCTCATCTCGCGCTCGCGCGTGGTGGAGCTGCACTCCCTCTCCGACGCGGAAATCGCGCAGCTTGTTGACCGCGCGGTGTCCGACGAGCGGGGGCTTGCGGGCTGCTACGTGCTCGATGCCGCCGCGCGCGACGCTATCGTTTTGTTGGCGGGCGGCGACGGCCGCGGCGCGCTCACCACGCTGGAGCTGGCGGCGGGCATGGTTCCCGCCGGCACGCCGCAAGCGCCCGTGAGCATTACCGAGGACATGGTGCGAGCCGCCACGCCGCACCGCTCGCTGCCCTACGACAAGAACAAGGACATGCACTACGACGTGATCTCGGCGTTCATCAAGTCGATGCGCGGGAGCGACCCCGATGCGGCGGTGTATTGGCTCGCGCGCATGATCGACGGCGGGGAGGACCCGAAGTTCATCGCGCGGCGTATGTTCATTGCGGCGTCGGAAGACATCGGCAACGCCGACCCGAACGCCCTTTTGGTGGCCGAGGCCGCCTTCCGCTCGGCCGAGGTCATAGGGTATCCCGAATGCCGCATCAACCTGGCGCAGGCGGCCATCTATTTGGCGCTTGCCCCCAAGAGCAACGCCGCCGAGGCCGCCATCGACGCGGCGCTTTCCGAGGTGCGCCACGGGCCCGCGCGCGCGGTGCCCGATTACTTGCGCGACCGCCATCGCCCCGGGTCGGAGAACTACGGCGAGTACAAGTACCCCCACGCCTATCCGGGCGGCTGGGTGGAGCAGCGCTATCTGCCCGAGGG
Source organism: Eggerthellaceae bacterium (assembly GCA_030524475.1). Taxonomy (GTDB): domain Bacteria; phylum Actinomycetota; class Coriobacteriia; order Coriobacteriales; family Eggerthellaceae; genus CAAEEV01. The sequence goes on from JAUNGO010000067.1 coordinate 1,272, forward strand.
GCTTGAGCGCGGCTGCTTCTACCGTCCGAGCGAGCGCGGCTGGGAGGCGTATCGCGCCGACGCCGCCGCCCGCGACCGCGCGGAGTCGGCGGAACGCGCCCGCAGCACCGATGCTGCCGCCCACAACGTCCGTGTCGTGCGCAATCACTCCGCCGACGGCGCCGCCGCGGGCAACGCCGACTCAACAAGCCGGTAACGGGCGTGGGCGTGCCATGCTTTCCTCCGCGCGCGTGCGTAAAATGGGAACATGAAGTGCTATAGTCTTGCACCACACGTCTGATCAGGAGGAACGGCTATGGAAATTAGTGAAATACTCAACATTGCGCTGCCTGTTGTGTACATAATCGTCGGCGCGGCGCTCGTGTGGTTCGTGGTGGAGCTTGCGCTTACCTTCCGCAAGACGCGCGAGACGGTCGCCCAGGTGAACCAAACGGTGAACGACCTTCACGAGCAGATCAAGCCGACGCTTGACCACGTGGAGGAAATCACCGCGCAGATCGCGCCCGTGTCGGCAAAGGTCGACCCGCTCGTCGATCGCGTGTCGCTGACGGTTGACGCCGCCAACTTGGAGATCATGCGTGTCGACCAGATCCTCGAGGACGTCACGCAAATGACCGACTCGGTCACCAAAACGATGGACACGGTCGACTCGGTGACGAGTCTGCCGCTCGACGTGGTCACCTCCGCCGCCGACAAGGTGCGCGCGAAGCTCAAGCCCCGCCGCGCAAGCGAGGAGTCCGTGCGGCTTGGCCAGGCGGAAACTGCTCGTCCCGCCAAGGACGCTCAGGCGTCCGCCTCCTCCGCGCCCGCCGCCGCCCCAACCGACGCCGCCGAAGCCGACAAGCCCGTTGAAACTCCCGCTGCCGAAGCCGCAACCAACGCCGATGACGCCCGATAGCGCTCAGGAGAAAAAGCACCTCAAGGCGCGCACGCGTTTTCTCAACGTGTGGACGCTCGTCGGTGCCATCCTCGTGGCGGCGGTGGTCATCTTTCTGCTCGATGTTTTGTCGGTGCCGGTTGCCATCCTCATTTGGACGGTCGTCATCGTGTTTTGCCTGCGCGGCATCGTGAACGGCCTCGACGCGCGCGGCGTGAACCGCACGCTCGGCACGGCGATCGCCTACGTGGCCATGTTCGCGGTCATAGGGCTGGTGGGCCTTCTCATGTTCTCGCCGATGTTCGGCTTGAACGCCCAGATCACGAGCTTGGTCGAAAGCGTTCCGCAGCTGGTGAACAACCTCATCGCGTGGGGCAACGACGTGTACGCGCGCTACGCCCCGATGCTCGAAGACCAATCGGTTCGCAACTTCATCAACGACGCCCAGGGCTCCCTGGCGTCGTGGGCGTCGTCGTTTGCGCAGGTGAGCGCCTCGGGGATCGTCGACCTTGGCGCGGGCGTCGCCAACGGGCTCATGGCGGTGGGCTTCGCGCTCGTCATCGCGTTTTGGGTGCTCATGGAGCTTCCCGCCATCGGGCGCGAGACGACGCGCCTCATCGGCCCCAAGCACGCCGACGACGCGAAGTTTCTCCACTACACCTTCACGCGCATCATGGGCGGCTACATCAAGGCCACGCTTTTGCAGTGCGCCATCATCGGCGCGGCATGCGGCGTGCTGTTCGCCGTGGTGGGGCTGCCCAACGCCGCCGCCCTCGGCGTGATCACGGGCGTCCTCAACATCATCCCCATCATAGGCCCGTGGCTCGGCGGCGCGGTGGCGGCCGTCACCGCGGTGTTCGTAAGCCCGCTCGTGGCGCTTGTCGCGCTTCTCGGCACCATCGTCATCCAGCAGTTCGTCTACACGTTCATATCGCCGCGCATCATGGGCGGCTCGGTGGACGTCCACCCTGCCCTCACGCTGCTCGCTCTCATGGCGGGCTCGGCGCTCGGCGGTGCCATGAGCGGGCTTTCCGGGTCGCTTGTGGGCATGCTCGCCTCCATCCCCGCGGTGGCGGTGCTGAAGGCGTGTTTCGTGTACTACTTCGAGAAGAAAACGGGACGCCACCTCGTTGCCGAGGACGGCGTGTTCTTCAAGGGAACGCCCGCCCAAGGCGACGTGCCCGACCCCATGGCCGACGCCACGTCTCCCCATCCGGGCACCACGGCGTCGTTTCTGCCCGTCGAGCTCGACGAGAAGGGGCAGCCGACGGGGCGCCTCCGCCGCATCTCGCTCAAAAGCCGCGCGCGAAAAAACCCGGCGCACCACTCGCACGACGAGCGCCCCAAGCGCTAGGAAACATACTATAATGTCACCTCGTGTGCGCATGGCGCGAAGATTGCTCGCGCCGTCGCGCAGGACGTGAGGTAAACCGAGCCGGCAGCCGCGCCGGCTCTGCCAGCGATAAGACGAAAGAGCCAACATGGAATACATGACAACCGCCGAGATTCGCGAGAAGTACCTGAGCTACTTCGAGGAGAAGGGCTGCAAGCGCATGCCGTCGTCCTCGCTTATTCCCGACGACCCGTCGCTTCTGCTCACGAGCGCGGGCATGGTGCAGTTCAAGCCCTACTTCCTGCACCAAAAGCAACTCGACGACGCCTACATCGGCACCACCACGGTGCAAAAGTGCGTGCGCACCAACGACATCGACATCATCGGCACCACGGGCCGCCACCTGAGCTTCTTCGAGATGCTCGGCAACTTCTCCTTCGGCAAGTACTTCAAGAAGGAGATGTGCGCGTGGGCGTACGACTTCTCGGTGAACGTGCTGAAGCTGCCCGCCGAGAAGCTGTACTTCACGGTGTTCGAGGACGACGACGAGACGATCGAGATTTGGAAGAGCCTCGGCGTGCCTGAAAGCCACATCTCCAAGCTCGGCGAGGACGACAACTTCTGGCGTGCCGGCCCCACCGGTCCGTGCGGCCCTTGCTCGGAGATCTACTTCGACCAAGGCCCCGAGTTCGGCTGCGGGCATCCCGACTGCGCGCCGGGCTGCGACTGCGACCGCTTCCTCGAGTACTGGAACTGCGTGTTTACCCAATACGACGGCCAAGAAGACGGCACGCTGGCACCCCTTCCCACCAAAAACATCGACACGGGCATGGGGCTAGAGCGCATCGCCGCCATCATGCAGGGCGTGCAGTCCAACTACGAGACCGACGTGCTGCGCAGCCTGGTGGCCGTCGGCGAGCGCTTGGCGGGCGTGACCTACGGCGAAAACCCCGAGGCTGACCTGTCGCTGCGCATTATCGCCGACCACTCGCGCGCGGTTACGTTTATGATCGCCGACGGCATCCTGCCCTCGAACGAGGGTCGCGGCTACGTGCTGCGCCGCCTGCTGCGCCGCGCCATCATGAAGGCCCACCTCATCGGCATCGAAGGCCCGTTCTTGAACGACTATGTCGACGAAATCGTGCGCCTGATGGGGCACGTGTACCCCGAGATCATCGAGAACCGCGAGCTTGAGCGCAAGCTGATCCTCGCCGAGGAGGATCGCTTCGGCGCCACGCTGCGCCAAGGCCAGGCGTATCTGGAGGACGCGCTCGCCCAACTTTCGGGTGCGGTGCTGTCGGGCGAGGCCGCGTTCAAGCTGCACGACACCTACGGCTTCCCCGTCGAGGTCACGAGTGAGATGTGCGCCTCACGTGGCGTGACGGTCGACATGGAGGCGTTCGAGCGTTGCATGGAAGAGCAGCGCGAGCGGGCGCGTGCGGCAGGCGCCAAGGATGCCGAGGCGGCGTGGTCGACCTACGGCGGCGTGCATGCCGACGTGCTGAAGGAAGTCGGGCCGACGAAGTTCGTGGGATACGCCGAGGTGGAGGCCGAGGCGCACGTGCTCGCGCTCATCGCGAACGGCAGCCGGGTGAACGCGCTTTCCGCGGGCGAAGAGGGCGAAGTCGTGCTCGACGTAACGCCTTTCTACGCCGAGATGGGCGGCGAGGTGGGAGACACCGGCGTGATCGCCACGGCCGACATGGTCGCGCAGGTGATCGACGCGCAGGCTCCCGAGAAGGGGCTCGTGTGCCACCGCGTGAAGGTGGGCTCGGGCGCGCTGCACGTGGGCGACGCCGTGCTGGCGTCGCTTGACCAGGAGCGCCGCGCGCGCATCACGCGCAACCACACCGCCACGCACATTCTGCACGCCGCGCTGCGCCGCGTGCTCGGCGACCACGTGAAGCAGGCGGGCTCCTATGTGGGTCCCGATCGTCTGCGCTTCGACTTCACGCACTTCGAGGCCATGACGCCCGAGCAGATCGCCGAGGTGGAGCGCGTGGCGAACGCTGAAATCATGCGTGCGATTCCCATGAGCATCTACGAGACGTCGCTCGACGAGGCGCGCGCCGCCGGCGTGACGGCGCTGTTCGGCGAGAAGTACGGCGAGCGCGTGCGCGTCGTCGAGGCGGGGGAGTTCTCCCGCGAGCTGTGCGGCGGCTGCCACGTGGGCAACACCGCCGAGATCGGCCTGGTGAAAATCACCTCCGAGAGCAGCGTGGGCGCGAACCTGCGCCGCATCGAGGCTGTGAGCAGCTACGGCGCGCTCGAGTATCTCAACCGCGTGGAGGCCGAGCTCAAGGAGACAGCCGCAACGCTTAAGGTGCCGCTGTTCGACGTGTCGGAGCGCACGGCGGCCAACCTCAAGACCATGAAGGAAATCCAACAGAAGGCCAAGCGCACGAAGGAGACGGTGTCCGACGACGGCATCTCCAAGCTGGTCGCGGCGGCCGTGCCCTCGAAGGCGGGCTACCCGGTGATCATCGCGCGCGCCGACGTGCAAGACGGTGGTATGATGCGCACCCTGTGGGACGTCGTGCGCGCGCGCATGGGCGAGCCTGGCGCGATGGTGATCGCGGGAGAGAAGGACGGAAAGCCCCTGCTCATGGCGGCGGGCACCGACGAGGCGGTGGCGGCGGGCTTCAACGCCGGCGCGCTCATCAAGGAGATGGGCCCGTGCGTGAAAGGCGGCGGCGGCGGAAAGCCGACGATGGCGCAAGCCGGCGGCAAAGACGCCTCCGGCATCGACGCCGCGCTCGAGGTCGCGCGCAAGACGCTGCTGTAGCCGATGCGCATACTTGCTCTCGACATCGGCGAGGTGCGCGTGGGGGTGGCGGTGTCCGACCCCGGGATGCGCGTCGCGACGCCCGTGTGCGTGCTGCCGACCCCTGAGGTCCTCTCGAACGCGAAGCCGTTTCGGCGCGTGATCGAAGACTGGGAGCCCGAGATGCTCGTGTGCGGGCTCCCGTTGACGCTTTCGGGAGAGGAAGGCCCGCAAGCCGCGCGCATTCGCGCGGCGGCGGCCCAGATCAGCGCGGCGTGCGACATTCCCTGCGTTTTCGCCGACGAACGGCTGAGCTCGTCTGAGGCGAAGCGGAGTTTGCGTGAATCGGGGCTCAGCGAGAGGCAGATGCGCGGGAAAATAGATATGATAGCGGCAAGTTTGTTTTTGCAGGCGTGGCTTGACGAGCGCGCGACCGCAGGCTCTGAAAGGTAGTTCTCATGCCCAACCACAGAAGGCAAGTCACCTACTCGTCGCATCCGACGCGCGCCGCCCGCGCCGCTCATGCGCGCGGCGACCGCGAGTTCCGCACCTACGACACGAGCTACATCCGTCCCAAGAAGAGCAAGGCGCCCATGGTGGTTGCCGTTGTCTTGGCTCTGGCGGTGGTTGCCGTGGTGGCGGTGCTCGTCTTGCGCGGCTGCACGGCCGAGGCGGTCGAGCTTTTGCCGGAAGGCGAGCAGGCAACCGTCGTGGTTGAGCAGGGCGAAGGCGCGCGCGAGATCGGGGAGTCGCTTGCCGAGGCGCGCCTGGTGGCGTCTGCGCAGGACTTCGTCGACGCGGTGAACAAGAAAAACGCCGCCTCGGCGCTCATCCCCGGCACCTACACGTTCACGGGCGGCGCGTCGCTCGACGACATCTTGGGAACGTTGCAGTCGGGTCCCGCTTTCGCCGGGTCGCTTTCCGTGCCCGAAGGTTTGAAGCTCTCCGACATCGCGACGCGCGTGGAGCAGGCCACGAACGGCGGCGTGACGGCCGCCGACTTCACGCAGGCGGCAAGCGACGCGAGCGTCTACGCCGCCGACTCCGCCTTCCTGGCGAGCGCGGGCACGAACTCGCTCGAAGGCTTTTTGTTCCCCAAAACCTACGAAGTTCCCGCCAACGCCACGGCCGACTCCATCGTTCGCATGATGCTCGACCAGTTCCAAACCGAAACGGCGGGGCTTGACTGGTCTTACCCTGCGTCCCTCGGCTTGAGCACCTACGACGCGCTCAACTTGGCGTCCATCGTCGAGAAGGAGTCCACGGGAGAAGAGGCCATTCGTGCCCAGGTGGCGGCTGTGTTCTACAACCGCCTGACCACCGAGGGCGATCCCAGCTACGGCTTCTTGCAAAGCGACGCCACCACGGCCTACGAGGTTGGGCACGACCCCACGGCCGATGAGGTGCACGCCGACACGCCCTACAGCACCTACACGAACAAGGGCCTGCCGCCGACGCCTATCTGCTCGCCGGGCCTGGCCTGCCTGCAAGCGGTGTGCTCGCCGAGCGCCGATTCACTGGGCGTGCACTACTTCTTCTACTTCGACGCCGAGGGCAACTACTCGTTCAGCGCTACCTACGACGAGCACATGAGCTCGTTCTCGTAGGGCGAAGGGGGAGCGCTGCCGTGCCTCTGCTCGAGCCCGATCGCTACTTCTCGCGCCTGTCGCACATCGATATCGACCGCGATCTTTTGGCGCGCGGGCTTGGACACGTGCTGCTCGACATCGACAACACCATCCTCACACGCGACACCCACGAGGTTCCGCGCGACGTGAGGCTGTGGCTTGGTCGCGCGCAAGAGGCGGGCGTCACCTTCTGCCTCGTGTCGAACAACTGGCACAAAAGCGTGTTCGACCTGGCGCAACAGCTTGACATACCCATCGTGGCGAAGGCGGTGAAGCCTTTGCCCCACGGGTTTATGCTCGGCATGAACAAATTGAAGTCGAACCGGAAGAACACGGTGATGGTGGGCGACCAGTTGATGACCGACGTGTTCGGCGCGCACCTGCTGGGGATGCGGGCGTATCTGCTGTGCCCGCTTGTCGAGCAAGACTTGCCCCATACGCTTGTGATTCGCAACTTGGAGCGCGCCATCATGGGCGAGCGGCAGCCCGAGCCCGCGCCGGCGCGCTGTCAGCATACGGAAAGGAAGAGCCGATGACTTTGTCGGACGATAAAAAGGACGCGCGCGGGGGCGCGCGGGAGAAGCTTTACATCTTGGGGCATCCCATCGCGCACTCGAAGTCGCCCGCGATGTACAACGCAGTGTATGAGAAGCTCGGATTGAACTGGCACTACGACTTCATGGACTGCGCGGAGCTTGCGCAGGCGGAGGCGTTTTTGGCGAAGCGCGACTTCCTGTCGATCAACATCACCACGCCGTACAAGCCCCAGGCGTACGCGGCGGCCGACGTGCGCGCCGCGTCGGCACAGCTGGCGCGCGGGGCAAACGTGCTCGTGAACAAAAACGGCGTGCTGGTGGCGTACAACGTCGACGGGCAGGGATGTGTCGCGGCGCTCGAGCGCGCGGGCGTGTCGTTTCCCGGCGCGCACGTGGCGGTATGCGGAACGGGCCCGACGGCGCTTGCCATTCTGCACGCGGCGGCGCAGGCGGGCGCCGACGAGGTGCTGCTCGTGGGGCGCGACAAGGAGCGCGCGGGCGACGTGCTGCGCGGCTACGCCTCCACGTTCAAGAAGCTGGCGGAAACGGCCATCGACTTGCCGGCGGCAACGCCGGGGCACCTGGGCTTTGCCGAGACCTACGAGCACGTTCAGCTGAAATTCGGCAGCTACGCCACCTCAAGGCAAGCCATCGCCGCCGCCGACGTGATCGTCGACGCGACGCCTTTGGGGATGAACCCAGGGGATGCGGCTCCTTTCGACACGGCGCTTCTGTCGGCGCGTCAAACGGTGTTCGACGTGGTGTACGGCCACGGAACGACGGCGCTCGTGGCGGCGGCGCGCGAGGCGGGCTGCGCGGCGTATGACGGCGCGAGCATGCTCGTGGCGCAGGCGGCGGTGACGTTCAACATCGTGAGCGAGATCGCGGGCGTCGAGCATAGCATGACGTTCGACGGGCTCTACGACGTGATGTTCGAGGCTGCCGGGTTTTAGTTTCCGGTGGGGTGAACGCGGCGGATGCGAAACGCGGGGACGTTCGCCCCTTCGCGCCATCTGCCGTGTCGCTTAGGTGGTTTCGGCGTCGGGTTCCCTTCTTCCCGCTTCGCCGTTGCTATACTGCTTTTCGTATCTTTCACAACCTCATAGCAGGGGAGCTTGCAGATGCGTGCGGCTCGCGCGGCGACGCGCGGCGCACGGCGCGGCAGGCTGAGAGGAGGCGCGCTTACGCCTCGACCCAACGAACCTGATATGGGTAATGCCAACGAAGGGAGTCTTATGGAGCAAAAGATTTTGTCCACCGCCGGTACGTCGGCTGTCGAAGGCGCGCCTGTCGCCGAGGACGCCTCGACGCGCCCGCCCGTCACGCAGATCGACTACGCGCGCGCGGGCATCGTCACCGACGCCATGCGCATCGTCGCCGAGAAGGAGCATCGCGCGCCCGAGGCCATCCGCGCGGGCGTGGCGGTCGGTCGCATTGCCATTCCCGCCAACATCCACCACACAACGCTGAGCCCTGAGGGCGTGGGCACGTGCACAGACGGCGCGCCGCTGCGCACGAAGGTGAACGTGAACCTGGGCATCTCGGGGGATGTGGCCGACGAGGCCGAAGAGTGGAAAAAGGTCGACGTGGCGCTTGAGCTGGGCGCCGAGGCCATCATGGACCTGTCGAACTCGGGCAAGACGCGCGCCTTCCGCACCGCGCTCATCGAAAAGTCGCCCGCGATGATCGGCACCGTGCCCATGTACGACGCCATCGGATATCTCGAAAAGGCGCTCATCGACATCACGGCCGAGGACTTCCTGGAGGTCATTCGCCGGCACGCGGAAGACGGCGTTGACTTCGTCACCGTTCACGCAGGCATGAACCGCCGCGTCATCGACAGCTTCAAGGAAACGGGTCGCCTTACCAACATCGTGAGCCGCGGCGGGTCGCTCATCTTCGCGTGGATGGAGGCTACCGGCAACGAAAACCCCTTCTTCGAGCACTACGACGAGGTGCTCGACATCCTGCACGAGCACGATGTGACCATATCCATCGGCGACGCGATGCGCCCCGGCTCCACCTACGACGCCTCCGACGCGGGGCAGATCGCCGAGCTCATCGAGATCGGGAAGCTCACGCGCCGCGCGTGGGACGCGGGCGTGCAGGTGATGGTGGAAGGCCCGGGTCACATGGCACTCGACGAGATCGCGGCGAACATGAAGATGGAGAAGCGCCTGTGCCACAACGCGCCGTTTTACGTGCTCGGGCCGCTCGTGACCGACATCGCGCCGGGGTACGACCACATCACGGCGGCCATCGGCGGGGCCGTCGCCGCGTCGAGCGGCGCGGACTTTTTGTGCTACGTGACGCCCGCCGAGCACCTGCGCCTGCCCGACGCCGACGACGTGCGCGAAG
>JAUNGO010000007.1 GCA_030524475.1 Eggerthellaceae bacterium
CGCGCCTCTCGGGCGGCGAGCAGCGGCGGCTGCGCAAGCTCATGACCTCCAACGAGAAGAAAACCGAAACCCTGCGCGGAAAAATCGAGACCAAGCGCGCCGAGATGGCCGCAGCCGACCCCACCGATTACGTGGCGCTTTCCGCCATGCAAGACGAGATCGCCGCCTTCGAGGAACAAATCGAGGCGCTTGAGCTCGAATGGCTCGAAGCCGCAGAAACGCTGGGGGAGTAGCGTGTCTGAACCCGTTTCATACCGCACCGTCGAGGGGCGCGCGATCGCGGAGATCGTGGAGAAGAAGAGCCGCTTCATCGGCCATATCGCGCATGTGGAAACCGAGGAGGAGGCGCTCGCGTTTTTAGCCGAAATCCGCGCCGAGCACCGCATGGCGCGCCACAACGTGTACGCCTACGTGCTGCGCGGCGTCGGCGGTGCGCCGGGACGCGTGCGCTACTCCGACGACGGCGAGCCGGCGCGCACGGCGGGCACGCCCACGCTCGAGGCCATCCAGCATGCCGAGTTGGTCGACGTGGCGGTGGTGGTCACGCGCTATTTCGGCGGCGTGCTGCTGGGGACGGGCGGCTTGGTGCGCGCGTACACGGCCGCCACGCAGGCGGCGGTGGATGCGGCGCAGGTCGTTGTGGTGTCGCGCTGCGTCGACGTGGTGGTTGAGGTGCCCTACGCGCTCTACGAGCAGGCGACGCGCGCGGCGGAAAGCTGCGCGGCGCGCGTGGTGGGCACCGACTTCGCGAGCGAGGTGCTGCTGACGCTGCGCGTGCTCGACGGGACGCAGGCGGCGCTCGTGGAGGCGCTTACCGAGTTGACGAGCGGCAAGGCGGAGATAATGGTCGGCGAGCCGTTCTATGGTTCCGTGTGTTGCTGACGCAACAGCGTTTGCGACGTGTTTCGGGTTGATTCGTGGGGCACGCACCCTGTGCTTGTCGTCCAGTTGAGTGATGCGTGCGCCACGCGTCGGAGCGGCAAGCACAGGGTGCTTGCCCTACGGGCTCTACGAGGTACGCGTCCTTTTGGGCGCTTTTGTCTGGTGTAAAGGAGATTCACCATGAAAACATCGGCCGACCTGCGGCGCGCGGTGCGCGGAATCGACCACCGCGGATACCCGGCGTGCAAGGCGCTGGCAGGCGGGTATCAGTTCGATGGGTTTCGCCTGTTCGTCGACCATGTGCAGGGCGATCCGTTTGCCGCCCCCTCCACGTTGCGCGTGGAGGTGCCGCACGCGCAAGCGGGCTTTCCCGCCGTCCTCCGCTCATCGAAGGTCGCGCGTCGCGCGCTGGCCGACCACCTGACGCGCCGATTTGCCACTCAGCTGGCGCATTGCAGCATGCGTGTGAAGGGGTCGGGCAAAAGCGGCCTGCTTGCCACGTCGCGTTGTGGTCAGGAGGTGCTCGTGCGCAGCGCGTGCGAGGTCACCGACGAAGCGGTGGTCGTGCGCTTCCGCGCGGGCTTTCCCGCGTTCGGGCGCACGGTCAACGGCGACGGGCTTGAAACCATGCTGCTCGATTTTGTTCCCCGCTGCGTGGAGGCGGCGCTTGTGTTCGCCAATCTCGATGCGGCGCAGGTGAAGGCGGCGGTTGACTTGGCCGAGGACCAACACGCGCTGCGCGAGGCCGCCCGCGCGACAGGGCTGGTGGCGTTTGTGGCCGACGGCGCCGTGCTGCCGCGCGAAAGCGGCGCCTCCGACCTCCCGATGTGCAACGCGGTGCCGTTTCGCTCACCCGACACCTTGCGCCGCACGTTCGATCTGCCGCACGCGGGCGCCGTGAGCGGCATGGGCATCCCGCGCGGCGTCACGCTTATCGTGGGCGGCGGGTACCACGGCAAGTCGACGCTGCTCGCGGCGCTGCAAAACGGCGTGTACGACCACGTGGCGGGCGACGGCCGCGAGTTCGTGATCACCGACGAGACGGCGGTCAAGCTGCGCGCCGAGGACGGGCGCGCCGTGCGCAACGTGGACATATCCCCGTTCATCAACAACTTGCCCAACGGCGCGGACACCCGCCGCTTCTCGACGCTCGACGCAAGTGGCAGCACGTCGCAGGCGGCGGCGGTGGCGGAGGGGCTCGAGGCGGGTTGCCGCGCGTTCCTCATCGACGAGGACACCTCGGCCGCCAACTTCATGGTGCGCGACGAGCTTATGCAGCAGGTGGTGGCGCGCGACGCCGAGCCGATCACGCCGTTCGTGGAGCGCGTGCGCGCCCTGCACGAGAGCTGCGGCGCGTCGACGATATTGGTGGCGGGCAGCTCGGGCGCGTTTTTCTACGTGGCCGATCAGGTGATTCAGATGGAGAACTACCAGGCGCGCGACATAACGGCGAAGGTACGGAAGCTGTGCGCGGAAAACCCCGATTTGCGCTCGTCGGGCGCACGGGAGGTGGATTTCGCGGGCGCAGCAGGCGGGCGTGCGCTGCCGAAGCTGGAGCTTGGGGAAGGCGCGCGTGGCCGCGGCGGGCGCAGCGACGGGCGCAGCGGGCACGATGGTCGCTGCGCCTCCAACGGGCACGGCAGATACGATAGTCGGGGCACAGGCCGCAAGGGTAGGGGTAGTGCCCACGGCGAACACGGAGATACCGAGCGTGCCCGTTTTGAGCACGCGAAGGTGAAAACGCTCGGCCGCGACGCGCTTTCTATCGGCAAGGTCGACGTGGACGTGCGCCTCATCGAGCAGATAGCCGACGCCGAGCAAGCCGAGGCGCTCGCCTATGCGGTGCGCTACGTGCTCGAAAATCTCGCCGACGGCACGCGCACGGTCGCGCAGGCGGCACGCGAGGCGATGCACGTGCTCGACGAGCGCGGTTGGAAGCCTTTTTGCGGCGGCTACGTTCCTTGCAACCTCGCCAAGCCCCGCCCCCAAGAGCTCGCCGCCTGCCTCAACCGACTGCGCGCCGCCTCGAAGTAGATGCTCGACGAAAGCCCTAAACGATAGGACGATGCGTTCCGTTGCACCACGACACAGTGCGTGGCAAGAACCGCGGCGGCGTGGTTGAGCGCGTGCTGTGATGAGGCCTGCGTCTGCGATGTGCATCTGCGCCCACGCGCCGTGACGCATGGGCGCGGCAGCTCGCGCTTCCGCCGCCTTTTACGCTGCGAAAAGCTCCCTGAAAAGGTTTTCCTGACGGACGGCGTAGCTCGCCGACCTTTCTCGCGTTGGAACGCCGAGGGCGCGCGCAAATTGTTTAGCGATGCCGTCGAGTGCGAGGATATTTCTGATTTCGGGAGCCGTTATGGTTACGATGTCGAATCCTGCATCGGCAAGCGCGTTGCGTCGCTGCGAATCGTGTATGTTGCGATCGGCTCCCGTATGGAAAAGGCGGCTGTCGTATTCGCCTCCTATATGGCTGTCGGGCCAGCATAGGTCAAGGTAAAACGCTCGTCCAGCGGCGTCGACCTTATGATTCATGATAGGCAGCGGCAAACCGTATCCTCCCAATTTGCACGGCATGGCGAGCAACGCGGCCAGCTTACTCTCCATGGGCGAGGCTGAATTGTTGGAAACGTACGGGAGCACTTTGAGCGCCTTGCGCGTTCCGCGCAGCGTCGAGTTGGCGCTTGCGTATGCGACGAGATCTTCTACCGAGGTAAGCGGACTTCGCTTGAACATGCCTGAGCCGTCGCTTGATATGCCGTACCAACCGCATAGCTCGTACCCCAGTTCCATGAGACGCGCTTCGGTAAATGTTTGAGCCATCTGGATAAACATGAGCTCGGGCGAGCACACGTAAAGACCTGCTTCGATCCGCGCGAAGGAGCCTTTAGGGTAGGGATTCTTCCACACATGCGAGCGCGCAACAGAGCTTCGGGAGCGGTTTATCTGATCGGATACAAGCGTATCGACTGGCAGGCTTCTTACGTTCCAACGCGAAAGATCGTCAACAAAGGATTTTGTGGCGATCCCTGCGCTACCGAACGCTAGGGGAGTGCGGTCAGCGCGATGTCGCGCGTGGCTGCCGTGCGCACAAATAGATGCATTCGGTGAACGCATAAATTCGAGGGCGCTGGTGTGACAGAGACATACATCCATAGGGGAAGGATACACGGATAGCCCGTCTTTTCATAGACTGATATTGCGCTTCAGAATGTGATATGGGGAGCCCAAAAATAATCCGTGCGAGTAGCAAGTGAGACCGGCTTTGGTCGATGCTGCCCTCATCAGAGGAGTTCGGAGGCGGTGGCGCTTGTTCGCGTGCCATTTTGACACGAAATGTGCAATCGTTTGAGTGCTCTTGCAAAAAAGACAATGAAATGTGCAATTTGAGGTAACCGTCTGCAGAGGCTGACGAAGAAGGCGCTTAAGGTGAATGTCGTGACCAGGGAAAACGCAAATATACAGAAAGCAAAGTGAACTATCGAGTGGGTGCTGAGCGTTGAAAATGCACATTCCTCGGTGTTTTTTGAGCAGCTTGGGGAAATATTGCACATTTCGTATCGAAAATGGCGTTTCGGAACGGTTGGAGGAAGATTTTACTTGTGTCCTTGTTGCTGGCTTGCCGGGGGGCGTGGGCGGGCTGTTGAATCGGGCTTGCTTGCGGCTACGCCCGCAAGCAAGCCCGCAAGCGGTGGGTGTTTGCGGGCTTGTCCGCAACGGCGGATGAGCGCAGTTTGAAGCCTCGACAATAGATGGTCAGCTTCTCTCGGCCGCTCACCCGCCGTGTGTTCCTTGCGCGGTCGCCCGTCGCGCGCGTCTCTAACGCTTGTTGAACGCCTTGATGGTGGCGGGCATGCCGTTTTCGTACACGAGCTTCGGCTCTCCTTCGATGAGCGGGCGGAAATACGCCAGCGCCTCGTCGGTGATGCCCTGGTAGTCGGACAGAATCCACTCGGCGGGGAAGTTGCGCACGTAGTTGGCGAACTTGCTGGCGGGTGCGGCGAAGAAGCGCGCGTTGTAGGTGCCTGTGGCCAACTCCTCGGGTGTGCGAGGAGCAACACCCACCACCTGGCCAGTGAACGCGCCGTCGGCGGCGTGCATATGCGCGCTCATGCCGAGCTCGTACGCCTCGGTCACGTCGACCAGCGACTGCGCGAAGTTCGACGAGCGGGCCGCGCGCGAGAGGTCTTGCACCACGCCGCGGGGTGCTATGCCCGCATCGACGATCATCTGCTTGAGCGTGAGGGCCGCCCCGCCCAAAACCGCGTGCGCAAAGCCGTCGTTGGCCGTGTCACCTGCGGAAAGGTAGGTGCCATTGGCATAATGCGCACCCTCGGACACCACGATGTAGCACTCGCCCGTCTCGTCCATCTTCTTCTGCACTTGCGCCAAAAACGCGTCGCGGTCGAAGTCGACTTCGGGCAGCACTAGCAGGTCGACGTCGCCTGAGGCGCAGCAGCTCGCGGCCAGCCAGCCGGCGTCGCGGCCCATCGTTTCGAGCACGAACACCTCGGGGCGCGTGTAGGCGTCGTAGTCCAGGCGCGTGGCGTGCGTGACCTGGCAGGCGAGCTTCGCCGCCGAGGGAAAGCCGGGGCAGTGGTCGACGGGCACGAGGTCGTTGTCGACGGTTTTGGGGATGCCGACGAAGCGCTTGGCGCAGCCGTTGGCGGCCGCCCACTCCGAGAGCGCGTCGACGGTATCCATCGAGTCGTTGCCGCCGATGTAAAACATCACGTCGATGTCGTGCGCGTCCATGACCTCGACGAGGCGCTTGTAGTCGGTGTCGTTGCCGCGCTTGAGCTTGTAGCGGCAGGTGCCGAGCGCCGAGGAGGGCGTTTGCTTGAGAATGTCGATCTCGCGGGTGGTCAACTCAGTGAGGTCGAAAAGCTTGTCGTCCAGCACGCCTTCGATGCCGTGGATGCCGCCGAACACGCGGTCGAACACGGGGTTAAGCTGGTTGGCGCGCACCACGCCGGCAAGGCTCGCGTTGATGACGGCAGTGGGGCCGCCCGATTGAGCAACGAGGCAATTTCCCATAAAAGCCCTCCTAAAATGACGGAAGCGAATGATGGGAACATCATACACGATGCGGGAGAACGGAGGCGGGGAAAGGGCGCGTCTTACAGGCAGCTCGAACAGGCGGGCATGGAGGCGCGGGGCGTTCGCCCACCTCCGCGTTCGCCCCAACCGTGCTTACCGCTCTACTCTTTCTCGCCGAACAGGGCCCCGATGACGTCTTCGAACATCTGGGCGGGGGTCCACGGCTCGGCGCTGGCGGGCACGCCGATCGATATGTCGTAGGTGGCGGCGTCGGACAGCGGGATGCGCGCGAGCTCGCCGGTGAGGCTTGACGTGGTGTCGAGCATGTTCACCGGGCAAAACACCGCGCCGAGCCCCGCCGCGCTCAGCGCCAGCAGCGTCATGAGGTTTTCCGACTCGACGAACCCCTCCGGCTTGATGCCGCCGCGCTGCATCTCCATGCGCGCGACGCGCCCCGACATATCGTCGACCGTCTCCAGCAGAAACGGGCACTCGCGCAGGCCGCCGAGCCCTTCCGCCGCCAATTGGGCCACGGCCGCGTCGGCGTCCGTTCCCGTCACGCGCGCAAGCAGCTGCGGGTGGATGGCCAGCACGATCTGCTCGTGGTAGAGCGGGCGCACGTCGACGCCGGGGTGCACGCCGTCGAAGTGCGCCACCACCACGTCGGCCTCGTTGCGCTCCGCCAGCGCCACCAGTTCTTCGTTGGTGCCCTCGATCAGCTTCACGCTCACGCCGGGCAGGCTGCGGTGGAACTGCTTGATCACATGCGGCATGAACACGCGCCCGCGCATGTTCGAGATGCCCACCTTTAAGCGGCCCGCGCACCCGATGCGCGCGTCGCCGATGCGCCTGAGCATGGAGGTGCGCGCGTCGTTTTGCTCGCGCGCGTAGTCGAAAAACGCCTCGCCCGCGCGCGTGAGCGCGATCGGCGTGCTGCGCACGACGAGCTTGCAGCCGAGCTCGCGCTCGAGGGTGGCCAGCCGCGCGCTCAACGTTTGCTGCGATATTTGCAGGTCCTCCGATGCGCGCGTGAACGACCCCGCGTCTATGAGTTGAACGAACCAGTCCCACGATTCAAGCACGCTTGCTCTCCCTTCCGAAGGTTGCGTCGCGACGCGCTCGGCAAACGCGGCGGTATGCACGGGGCGACGTGTGCGACGCGGCGACGCGTGCGCTGCGATGCGCATGACGCGTCGACGCACGTGCGGCGTCGCGTGTCGCGCGTGCGCATAAAAGATACGCCAAAACGCCGCCGCATAACGGATATTTCTTGTGAGTTCACCGAAATTTTTTGTTAAATGATGTTACAAGCGTTCCAAGCGCCGCTTTTTCGTCATAAAATGCCCACCAGACTTATACATGGTTCGCAGTTGGTCTTTTGGAAGCGGGCGGTTGCTCGATTCGCTTTCCTCGAAAGACGGGCGCGCACCCGACAAGTCTGTGTTTCGACTGGGAACGAGCAGAAAAACAAGGGAAGGGAAACGAACATGAAGAAGAAGTTTCAAGCGCTCGCTGCGGTTGCGCTTGTCGGCGTCATGGCCTTGGGCCTCGCCGCCTGCGGCAGCAGCGACAGCAACTCCGGCTCCAGCAATTCCGGCACAGCGGCGCAAAGCTCCAGCCTGCGCTTCATGACCGGCGGCGAGTCGGGCACCTACTACGCCTACGGCAGCGTGCTTGCCCAGTACGCCACCAACGGCGACTACGGCATCGACGTGACGGCGCTGTCCGGCAACGGCAGCCAGGCCAACGTCCAGGCGCTCGAGGACGGCGACGCCGACATCGTGTTCTGCCAGTCTGACGTGCTGGCTTACGCCTACGAGGGCACGAACCTCTTCGAGGGCGCGGCTTACGAGGACTTCTCCATCGTGGCCGACCTGTATCAGGAGCAGGTGCAGATCGTGACCTGCGATCCGAGCATCAAGACCGTCGCCGACCTTGCGGGCAAGACGGTTTCGGTGGGCGCTGCGGGCTCGGGCGTGTACTTCAACGCCGTTGACGTGCTTTCCGCCTACGACCTCACGCTCGACGACATCGATCCTGTGTACCAGAGCTTCGGCGACTCGGCCGACTCCCTGAAGGACAACAAGATCGACGCCGCCTTCATCGTGGCTGGCGCTCCCACCACGGCTATCACCGACCTGTCTACCACCAAGACCGCCTACCTCGTGTCGATGGACGACGAGCACGTTGCCAAGCTGCTCGAGGCTTCGCCCTACTACGCGAAGGCCGTCATCTCCGCCGACACCTACGGCCTTGAGTCCGACGTGACCACCGTGTCGGTGGGCGCCGTCATCATCGCCAACGACAGCGTTTCCGAGGACGCCATCTACAACTTCACGAAGTCGATCTTCGATGGCGCTGAGGACAACGCGGCGGCTCACGCCAAGTACAACGAGCTTGTGCTTGACGACGCGGCTGCCATCGCCACCGTGCCGTATCACGCGGGCGCTGCCAAGTACTACGCTGAGCAGGGCATCACGGTCGACGCCAAGTAAAACCCTGTAAGGGCTTGCGGTCAGCCGCCAAGGCCGTCCGAGAAGGCGAGGGGCTGCGATTCGCGTCGCAGCCCCTCGGTTTAGGTCTGCGGGGCAACGCACGGGTATGCGGAATAAAGAGGCACGTGTGCATTTCCCTGCAGGTCTAACACTGTTTTAAGGTAGAAGAAGCAAGAGAAGGAGGGTGTAGCTTTGGCGCTTCTCAAGGGAAAAAAGAAGAAGAACGCCGATGCGGACGCGGTGCTCGCGGGGGGAGCGGCGGCCGAGGGCGACATCGACGCCGAAGAGGTCATGCGCAAGTACGACAAGGAGTCGAACACGCGCATTTGGGAGGGCATCCCGAAGATCGTGGTCACCGCCGTCATGGTGCTGTTCTCGGTGTATTGCCTGTGCATGACGCTGCTTTCCACCGAGCAGGCCGAGGCGCGCCTGGCGCGCTTCATCGCGTTCGTGATCGTGATCGGCTTCATGATGTATCCGGCGCGCAAGACCCACCACAAGGTGAACCACATCCCGTGGTACGACATCGTGCTCATGGTTGCAGGCTTCGGCTCATTCATGTACTTCGCCTTGAACTGCACCGACATTCTGCTCATGGGCGCGCGCATCGAGCCTGTTCACGTGGTGCTTGGCATCGTGGGCATCCTCGTGCTCGTGGAACTGTGCCGCCGCTGCGTGGGCCTGCCCATCATCATCGTGGTGGGGTGCCTGGTCATCTATGCGTTCTACTGGCAGGTGAGCTCGTCGGGCAACCCCGATTTGTACAACTCGCTGCGCAAGGTGGTGCAGAAGCTCTTCTACACCACGTCGGGCGTGATCGGCACGCCTATCAACGTGTGCTACACCTACATCGTGCTGTTCGTCATCTTCGGCGCGTTTCTGGAGCGCACGGGCATCTCGAACTTCTTCATCTCGCTGGCGAATCGCATCGCGGGCTGGTCGAGCGGCGGCGCGGCGAAGGTCGCGGTCATCGCGTCGGCGCTGTGCGGCATGGTGTCGGGCTCGTCGGTGGGCAACACCGTGACCACCGGCTCGGTCACCATCCCCATGATGAAGAAGGTGGGCTACAAGCCCGAGTTCGCGGGCGCCGTCGAGGCGGCGTCGTCGTCGGGCGGCCAGATCATGCCGCCGATCATGGGCGCTGCGGCCTTTCTCATGGCCGAGTACATGGGCATCCCCTACCTCGAGGTTGCCACGAAGGCCATCATCCCGGCGCTTCTCTACTTCGCGGGCATCTTCATTGCGGTGCACCTGGAGGCGAAAAAGCTCGGCCTTAAGGGCATGCCGAAAGACGAGCTGCCCACCATCGGGTATTTGGTGAAGAACTGCTACCTCGTGTTGCCGCTCGTGCTTTTGGTGTGGCTCGTGGCGTCGGGCACGCGCACGATGGCCGCTTCCGCCGCCATCTCGATCGGCGGCGCGTTCCTCGTGGGCTTTGTGAACTTCCTGCTGACCAACTGGCGCGAGCGCGCCGAGGGCGAGACGTTCGCGGCGGTGCTCGCCGAAACGGTGAAGATCGCGGTGTTCACGATGGTCGACGCGTTTGCGGCCGGCGCAAAGAACACCATTGCGGTGGCGGTTGCGTGCGCCATGGCGGGCATGATCGCTGGGTGCATCACCGTGACGGGCCTGGCGTCCACGATCATCAATGTGATCGTGCTCATGGCGGGCGACTTCGTGATCATCGGCCTGGTGTTCACCATGCTGTGCTGCCTGATTTTGGGCATGGGCGTGCCGACCACGGCGAACTACTGCATCATGGCGTCTACCTGCGCCCCCATCCTCATTCAACTGGGCATCGACCCCATCTGCGCGCACTTCTTTGTGTTCTACTTCGGCATCGCGGCCGACATCACGCCGCCGGTGGCGCTCGCGGCCTATGCGGCGTCGGCTATCGCGAAGTCGCGCCCGATGATGACGGCGGTGAACGCCACGAAGCTCGGCATCGCGAAGTACGTGGTGCCCTACATCTTCGCGTTCAGCCCCGTCTTGCTGCTCGTGGGCGACGGCGTGACGGCGCCGGCGGTCATCCTGAACACGACGACGGCGCTCGTGGGCGTGTTCGGGCTTCAATGCGCGCTCACCAACACGCTGTTCCACCATCACTTGAACCCGCTGTTCCGCATCATCTTCGCGGCGGGCGGCCTGGGCATGATGATTCCCGGCACGTTTACCGACGTGGGCGGCCTGGTGGTGATCGTGGTCATGTGCTTGGTGCAGCTGATGGTTGCGCGCAAGCATCGGGACGACGACGCGTCGGGAAGCTCGGGGACGTCGGGCGGCGATGTGGCCGAGGCGACGGCTTAGCTTGGGCGCAAGCGCGCCGGCTCGCTATGCGGCGGCGCGCATGCTTTTTCGATTCGGCGCCGCGCGACCTCAACGGCGCGCGGCGGGTAGTTCAACGTGCGTAGCGTGCGGCTGCGCCTGGTAGACAAGGTGGCGTTATGAGCAACAGAAACATCGTGTGGGTGACGGGCGCCTCAGGCTTTGTGGGCGGCGTCATTTGCGAGCGGATGGAGCGCGCGGGCTTTACCGTGGTGGGCACCGACGCGGAGCTTTCGGTGTGCGAGCCCGAGCGGCTGGAGGCGTTTGCCGAGGAAATTCAGCCGGGCGTGGTGGTGAACTGCGCAGGCATCCGCCGCGACGCCACGACGCTTTCCACGCGCGTGAAGGCGTACGAGGTGAACGCGCTGGGCGCGCGCAACGTGGCACTGGCGGCGAACACGGTGGGCGCCACCATCGTGCAGGTGTCCTCCGACGACGTGTACTCGTCCAAGCTCGACGAGCCGGTGAACGAGTTCGACAGCCCGCACCCCAACACCCCGTACGGCAAAAGTAAGCGCGCGGGCGAGATGATGGTGCGCAACACCACCGACGACCACATCATCATTCGTTCGTCGTGGCTCTACCACGCCTACAGCGGGCGCTTCAAAGACATCATGGACGCGGCGCGCGAAGGACGCAAGTACGCGGCGCGTATGGACCAGTTCGCGGCTCCCACCAGCGTGAACACCTACGTTGCGTTCATGATCGCGGCCATCGAGCGGCGCGCGACGGGAACGTTCCACATCGTGAGCCAGGGTCGTGCGAGTCGCTACGACTTCGCGGCGAAGATCTTGGAGTACGCGGGTTTTGAGCCGGGCGCGGTGCTCGTGCCCGAGACCGACCCCAAGACGGCGGAAAACGTGGTGCTCGAAAGCCTGATGCTCGAGATGGTCGGCGTCGACTTGCCCACATGGGAAGACGACCTGCACGCCTACATGGAAGGCGAGGGCTTGCTGGCGAAATAGTGGGGCAGCGGAGCGGAAGGCGAACACGGGGGGGGGTGAACGCGTTCACCTTTCACGTGAGATGAGAACGGGGGGTCGGCGCGCCGTGCGTCGACCCCCCGTTGCGTAACATGCACAACGGTGACGGGGGAAGCGCTGCCTTCCCCGCCCCGCCGCCAACTGCCTTTACCGCTTCGCGTACACCACGTTCGCGCGGGTGCCCTCGGCGGCGGCTCCCTCGAGCGCGAACAGCCGCGCGCCCTTGCCGGTCACGCGCGCAACCGCTTGCGCGTAGTCGCTTTCGGGGTTGCCTTCCTCGCCGAACGCGAGTGCGAAGGTGGGGCAGCAGTTCACGCAGAACGGCGCGTTGCCCGCAGCCAGGCGCTCGGGGCAGAACGTGCACGCATCCGCCCAAACGGGTTGCCACGTCATGTGCAGGTCGGGGTAGACGCCGGCCGGCCGGTCGATGCCCGCGCCCGAGCCGTGCGTCTCCACTTCGATGCGATATTCGTCGTCGGTCAGGTGATTGCCCACCTTGCATGCCATCGCGCATGTCCAGCAGCCGATGCAGCGGTCGAGGTCGACCAGCATTTTCCGCGTCATGTTAAGCCTCCTTGCCTGCGTAGGCGCGAATGTTGCACCACGAGTCCCAGTAGCAGTCGGTCGAGCCGGTCAGCGCGCTCATCGACTCCACGTAGGGGTTGGGGTGGTGCCCCGCTGCCAACCAGTCGGCGAACCACTTGTCCTCGGCCGGGCCTTGCGAGTCGGCGCCGGCGCATTGGGCCGTGATCTCGGCGTACGTGCCCTCCTCGAACTGGCGGCGTCGCCAGCCGAACCACACATGCACGGTGCCCTGCGGGATGGACTCGTCCAAGTCGAGGCGCGTCACCACGTGCCCGCGCTCGTTGTACACCTCAACCTTGTCGCCCTGCGAAAGCCCCAGGCGCTCGGCGTCGGCGGGGTTCAGGCGCGTGGCGGGGTTCTCGCCCGACAGCTTTACCGTGATGGGGTCGTCGGTGAAGCTCGACTGCATGAAGAAGCGCTGGCGGCCGGTGAACAGCTGGAACGGGTACGTGTCCGACTTGCCGATGCGGTTGGGCTCCAGCACGCGCGTGACCTCAAGCCCCACGGGCGCCAAGCGCTCGGCGTAGATGATTTCCATGCGCCCGGTGGCATTGGAAAACACCTCGGCGGGGTTGAGGTACGGCGTGTACTTCGGCTCGGGGGGCGCTGCGGCGCGGATGATCTTTTCCGCCTTCAGGCGCTCGTAGGTGACGGGCGGCTGGATCATGGACACCAGCGGATACTGCGTTTGCAGGCGCACGTCGATGTACTCGGGGATGCTCATGGTGAAGTAGTCGCCCAGCCCCACGCGCCGCGCCAGCTCGCTGAACACCCACACGGGCTCGTGGCAGTCGCCCTGTGGCTCGATGGCGGGCTCTTGCAGGATGAGGTGGTTGTAGCACGCGCCGGTGATGAGGTCCTCGCGCTCGAACGACATGCAGTCGGGCAACACGTAGTCGGCTATCTCGCCGGTGTCGGTGAGCCACACGTCGTAGTCGACCACGAGCTCCATGTCGCGCACCACGTCGAGCCAGCGCTGGCGGTCGGGCTGCTGGTGCACGGGGTTGCCGCTGCACACGATGAGCGCCTTGTAGGGGCTGTCCTTTGACTCGGCGGCGGCGAACCATTCGTGCATGCGCACGGGCACCGACTTCACGTTCGCCGGACCGTCGGGGCAGCTGATGGGCAAATCGTTGAACACGAGCGGGTAGCTTTGCAGCTGCAGCGCCTCGATGACGCCGCTGCCGGGGCGGCCGAGGCGCCCGGTCAGGCAACCCAACAGCAGAAACTGGCGATACGTCTCGTTCGAGTTGCGGTAGCGCAGGCCGTATCCGCTCAGGATGAACGCGTTTTCGGCCTCCACCCACTCGCGCACGAAGCGCTCGACGGCCGCAACGGAAAGCCCGGTTTTCTCGGCCGCCAGCTCAAAGGTGTATTCGGCGGCGCGCTCTTTCAGGATTTGCAGCGTGGTGGCGTATTCCTTGCCGCCCCGATCGAAGCGACGGAACAGCGCAATGTCGTCGCTCGGGTAGGCCCCGGCCGCAGGCGCCACGGCGCCGATCGCGCCTATGGCGTTGTCCCACACGCAGAAGTTGCCCTCCTCGTCGCGCGCCAGCTGACCCGTCTCGCAGTCGACCAGGTAGGCGGCGATGGAGCGCGCGAGCAGGTAGTCGCTTGCCTGCAGGTCGTTGGCGAGGATGTAGTTGACCATCGCCATGGCCAAATACCCGTCGCTTGCGGGCTTCACGCCCACGAACTCGTCGGCGAAGCCCGCCGTGGCGTCGAAGATGAGGCCGACATCCACGATGCGCGCGCCGTTTTCGCGGGCCGCCACCAGGCTTTTCGCGCAGCGCATCTGGTTTTCGATGGGGTTGCAGCCCCACACGTAAATGAGGTCGGTTTTCTCGACGATGCGCGGGTCGACCAGCGTGTGGGCGAACTCGTCGCCGACGTTGTAGAACTCGGCGTAGAACGGGCCGTTGTCAAGCCCGATCGAGCCCATCGGCACGGTGACGCCGAAGGTGTTGGCGAAGCGGAAGGGCATGAGGTTCTCGAAGCTGTACTGCGCGGGCACGCCGGCGCCGAGGTTCCATAGGGTGACGGCCTGCGGGCCGTATGTGTCGCGGATCTCGCAGAGCTTCGCGCCGATCTCGTCGAGCGCCTGGTCCCAGCTGATCTCCTCCCACTGGCCACTTCCGCGCTCGCCTTTGCGCTTGAGCGGCGAGCGTAGGCGCGCCGGGTCGTAGGGCTGGCGGCCCGCCAGGCACCCCTTTTGGCAGATGTGCCCGTCGACGCGCTCCGGCTCGGAGTATTCGATGCGCTCCATGCGCTCGATCTTGCCGTCCTTGACGATGGTTTTGAGCGCACAGTAGTCGTGGTCGCCCCATCCCGGACACGCGGTGTACACAAACGATTCTTCTCCCATTACGGCTCCTCTCGTTTGCCGTTTTTCGCGCACGCGGCCGTGCGTGCGCCCCCAACGTCAGGGTACGCGCGGAACGCGAACATGAAAAGTATGCTCTATTGACAATATGTTATTTGGATAATATGGTGATTGGAGTAATTTCGTGCGAATGCAACAGAGGATTCCGATAGGGGACGGAGGAGTGTTGCGCCATGGCGGTTGCGGAAGGCGTTTACGCGACGAAGAGCGCGCGGCGGGCCCATTTGGCCGACCCGTCGGCGCCCGACCACCGCGAGGCGGTGGAGAACATCGCGAACTACTTGTCGCTCGTGCACCTGCTGTCGCGCTCCATCGACAAGATGCTCGCCGAGGGGTGCGCGCTTTCCACGCTGCAGTACCGCATTCTGCTGCGTCTTCTGAGCGCGGGCGAGCGGCACGTGTGCGCGTCCGACCTCGCCGCGAACCTTCACGTGGGGTTGAGCACCGTGTCGGCGGCTATGCAGAAGCTCGTGGAGGCGGGCAAGGTGGACCGCGCGGGTGCCTCGGACGACATGCGCGTGTTCGAGCTTGAGCTCACGTCGCGTGGACGCGCGGCCATCCGCGAGGCCGATGAGCAGGTGGGGAAGTTTTTGGAGGCGTACTGGCACCGCCTCACGCGCGAGCAGCTCGAGACGGCCATCGCCAGCTCGCTTTCGGCGGCCGCCCTTCACGACGCCGAGCGCGTGGAGAACGGGCGCCTTCGGCTCGACACGGCGTTTTTCGACGCGGTGATGACGTCGCGCACGCTCACGGCGTGCAAGTTGGCGACGCTCGGGTTCAAGACGGTCGAGTTTCGCATACTGGTTGATCTGTACCTGCGCGACGAGGAGGTTGCCTGTTCGCAGGTGGCGCGGCATTTGTTTTTGAGCAGCGGCGACGTGACGTCGCCCATCAAACGGTTGGAGTCGACGGAGCTTCTGACGAAGCGCTGCGACGCCAGCAACCGCCGCATGAAGAAGGTCGCGCTGACGCAGGCGGGGCGCACGTCCACGGTCGAGCTGCTCCCGCAGGTGTTCGACGCGCTGCTGGAAACCTGCCACAGCGACGAGGCCGCCATCCGCATCCACCTCGAGGCCGCGCGCCACGTCATAGCCCAAGAGCGCGCCTCCGTGTTTGCGTAAGACGACGTGAATATAGCAGGCGGGTGAACGGGGGCGTTCACGGGCAAGCCTTTCCCCCGATATGACAGCATTCGTAGTTTGTGCGACAATACAATTTGAGAAAACGTTGCAGTTTGTTAGGTCGTGTAATCCATGTCAGCGCAGTTCAACATACATGCTGTCGACCCGGCGTGCGTGGCGCGGCTTGCCGCCGAGTTGGGGCTTCCGCGCTTTATTGCCGCCACGCTGGCGTCGCGGGGCATCACGTCGCCGCACGCGGCTCGCCTGTTCTTGCAGCCCTCGCTCGACCGCGATTGGCGAAATCCCTACGACATTCCGGGCCTGTCGGACGTGGCCGACGCGCTGGAGGCCGCCGTCCGCGAGCGAAAGCACGTGGTGGTGTTCGGCGACTTCGACCTCGACGGCATCTCGGCCACCACCGTGCTCACGCGGGGCTTGCGTGCGCTCGGCGGCAAGGCCACGCCGTTCATCCCGCGCCGCTTCGAGGAAGGCTACGGCCTCTCGCGCGCCGCCTACGAGCGCGTGCGCAAGCTTGAGCCCGACCTCATCGTGACGGTGGACTGCGGCATCGCCTGCAAAGACGAGGTGGCCGCCATCGTGGCCGACGGCGTGCCGGTGCTTGTCACCGACCACCACGAGGCCGCCGACCTCGTGCCCGAAAACGTCCCTGTGGCCGACCCGAAGCTCGACCCCTCCTGCGAAAGCTCCATCCTCGCAGGCGTGGGCGTGGCGCTCAAGCTCGTGCAGGTGCTCGGCGCGCGCATGGGGTATCCGCACCTGTGGCGCTCCTACACCGACTTCGCCACGCTCGGCACGGTGGCCGACCTCATGCCCATGGTGGGCGAAAACCGTGCGCTCGTGGCCGACGGGCTCTCCCGCATGAACGAGAACCCGCGCCCGTGCGTGGCGGCGCTCGTGGGCACGAGCGGGGTGGCGGGCAAGCCGCTTTCCGCCACGGGATTGAGCTTTTCGCTCATCCCGCGCTTGAACGCCGCCGGTCGCATGGGCGACGCGCAGCTGGCGCTCGACCTGCTCATGAGCGACAACTTCTCCGAGGCGTGCACGCTGGCGGAAAAACTCGAGGCGGTCAACGACCAGCGCCGCGCCATCGAGGCGGAGCTTTCCGAGATCGCCAAGGCGCAGGCGGCCGAGGTGTACCGCGGGCAGCGCGCGCTTGTGGTGGCGGGCGTGGGCTGGCACGAGGGCGTGAAGGGCATCGTGGCCAGCCGCCTGGTGAGCACCTACGGCGTGCCCACGCTTTTGTTCACCATCGACGGCGACGAGGCGCGCGGAAGCGGGCGCAGCGTGGGGTCGGTGAACCTGTTCGCCGCCGTGGAAAGCGCGTCTGATTTGGTCACGCGCTTCGGCGGGCACGAGGCGGCGGTGGGCGTCACGCTGCCGACCGCCAACTTGGGCGCGTTTTCCGACCGCCTGTGCGAATACATGGATCGGTTGCCCGAGGACGACTTCCATCCCATGATCGAGATCGACGCCTGCGTCGACCTCGACGAGTTCACGCTCGAAACCGTGTCGATGCTCGACATGCTGGCGCCGTTCGGTCAGGAAAACCCCCAGCCCACCTTCCTCGCGCGCAACGTGTCGCTTGAGCGCTGCCGCGCGGTGGGCGCCGACAAGAACCACTTCTCGTGCACGCTCACCAACGGGCGCGTGGCGGTGAACGGCATCATGTTCCACTGCAACTACATCGACACGCTGCTGTACAACGAGTCGGTGGTCGACGCGGCGTTCTCGGTGCAGATCGACGAGTGGCGCGGCCGCCGGTCGGTGAAGGCGATGCTCGAAACGCTGGCGCCCGCGCGCTCGTGCTGCGCGCTGGAGGCGTGCTGCGACCCGGCGATGCTCGCCTTCGTGGACGATCTGTTCGACATGAGCGACGAGGCGCTGTGCGCCCAGGCCGACGCGCAGTTCGACCCCGCTGACGAGCGCGCCGCCGCCCGCGCGCGGTGGGAGGCGCTCGCCAAAAGCGACGAGGACGCGCTTGAAGCGGCCATCGTGCGCGCCATCATCGGCGAGGGAGAGCTGCACCCCTCGCAGCGCGAGATTCTCGACCGCCTGCGCGCGGGGCTTTCCACGCTTGCCGTCATGGCCACAGGCCGCGGCAAGTCGCTCACGTTCCAGGTTTACGCGGCGCTGCGGGCGCTCACGGCGCGCGAGGCCAGCGTGTTCGTGTACCCGCTGCGCGCGCTCATCGCCGACCAGGCGTTTCATCTGACCACCGCGCTTGAGCGCTTCGGGCTTGCGTGCGCCATCCTAAGCGGCGAGAGCACGCCCGAGGAGCGCGCGCGGGTGTATGAGGGGCTTGCCGACGGGTCGGTCGACATCGTGCTCACCACGCCCGAGTACCTGATGTTCCACGTCGACGAGATCGGCGCGTGCAAGCGGGTCGGGTTCGTGGTGGTTGACGAGGCGCACCACATCGGCCTGGCGAAGGCGGGGCAGCGCGTGGCGTACACGCAGCTTGGGCTTGCGGTGGCGAAGCTCGGCGCGCCGGTGGTGCTCGCCGTCACGGCCACCGCGCCCGACGAGATAGCCGCCGACATCGACGCCACGCTGCCGCTTGAGGACAGCGTGATCGACGACACCGCGCGCGAGAACTTAAGCGTCGACGACCAGCGCAACATCCGCAACAAGGACGACTACCTGGCGAACCTCGTGGCGCAGGGCGAGAAGATGGTGGTCTACGTGAACTCGCGCGAGCAGTCGGTGGCGCTTGCGCGTACGCTGCGCCGCCGCGTGCCGCAGTTGGCGCCGCTCATCGGCTTTTACAACGCGGGCCTCACGCGCGTGGAGCGCAAGCGCATCGAGGAGCTGTTCCGCAACGACGAGCTCAAGGTTTTGGTGGCAACCTCGGCGTTCGGCGAGGGGATAGACATCCCCAACATTCGCCATGTGGTGCTGTACCATTTGCCGTTCAACGAGGTGGAGTTCAACCAGATGAGCGGACGGGCGGGGCGCGACGGGCTGCCCGCCTGCGTGCATTTGCTCTATGGCCGCGCCGACGTGGCCTTAAACGAGCGCATCCTGGCGAATATGACGCCCGACCACGACGTGATGGCGCAGGTGTACCGGCGCCTACGCGCGCTGCAGCGGCAAAATCCCGGCAACTACTTCTGCATGGGCAACGGCGACTTGGCGGCGCTCGCCTCCGACGACTTTCACGCGGTGGCGCCCGAGTCGGCGGCGTGCGGCGTGGCGGTGTTCCGCGAGCTGGGGCTCATCGAGACGCGCACGGCGCGCAACGCGGGGCAAACGACGCGGTGGATTCGCGTCAACGAGGGGGCGTCGAAGGTTGAGCTGACCGACTCGGTGCGCTATCGTGAGGGGCTTGGCGAGCGCGGCGTGTTCGACGCGTTCCGCGACTGGGCGCTCGCGCAGGACCCGCACGTGCTGCGCGTGCGGGTGTCGCACCCGATTGTTCCGCGTGATCGGCGCGACGGGCTTAAGCCTTAAGGGAAGGGGGCGTCTTATGGGCGCTGAGAAGAATAACGAAGAGATGCTCGGCGAGGCTTTGAGCGGCGCTGCCACGAAGCAGACGGTCGATTTGATGCTCGGACGCCCGTATGTTGCTGAGCACTCGATGGCGTCGGGCGCGGAAGGCGCCGAGCGCCGCCCGAAAACCCCCGAGGAGCGCTTCGCCGCGCTGCAAAAGCTCACGAGCGCGTATATGACCGAAGACGAGGAGGCCATGCTCGCGCACGCCTTCGCCTTCGCCAACGCGGCGCACAAGGGGCAGTGCCGCAAGTCCGGCGAGCCGTTCATCGTGCATCCCATCGAGGTGGGCATCATCTTGGCCGATTTGCGCATGGACGCCGAAACCATTTGCGCGGCGCTTTTGCACGACACGGTGGAGGACACCGAGGTCACCTCCGAAGACGTCGAGCGCGAGTTCAACGCGCAGGTGCGCCAGCTCGTGGAGGGCGTCACCAAAATCACGCGCATCGAGGTGGAAAGCCTGTCGGACGAGCAGGCGGCCACCATCCGCAAGATGTTCGTCGCCATGAGCAAAGACATCCGCGTCATCGTGATCAAGCTGGCCGACCGCCTGCACAACATGCGCACGCTGGCCGCGCTGCGCGAGGACCGCCGCATCTTCAAAAGCCGCGAGACGCTTGAGATCTACGCGCCCATCGCGCACCGCCTCGGCATCAACTCGATCAAGTGGGAACTTGAGGACCTCTCGTTTTTCTACCTCGAGCCGAACAAGTACAAGCAGGTCAGCCGCATGGTCACCGAAAGCCGCGCCGAGCGCGAGGCCTACCTTGCCGATGTGCTCAACATCATCCAGGCCGAGATGGACAAGGTGGGCATCGACTGTCAGCTGATGGGCCGCCCGAAGCATTTGTACTCCATCTACCAGAAGATGACGAAGAAGGGCAAGGGCTTCTCGGAGATCTACGACTTGATTGCCGTGCGCGTGATCGTGAAGTCGGTGAAGGACTGCTACTCGGCGCTGGGCGCTGTGCACACGTTGTGGCATCCGATGCCGGGGCGCTTCAAAGACTACATCGCCATGCCGAAGTTCAATATGTACCAAAGTCTGCACACCACGGTAATGGGCCCGGCGGGCCGTCCCCTTGAGGTGCAGATTCGCACCGAGGAGATGCACCGCGCGAGTGAGTACGGCGTGGCGGCGCACTGGCGCTACAAGGAGTCGGGCGGCAAGGTGAGCGCCGATGCGCTCGACCAACAGCTGGCGTGGCTGCGCGAGATGGTGGACTGGCAGGACGAGACCGAGGACTCGCGCGAGTTTTTGAAGTCGCTCAAGATGGACCTCGACAACTCGGAGGTGTTCGTGTTCACGCCGAAGGGCGAGGTCATGAGCTTGCGCGCGGGCGCCACGCCGGTCGATTTCGCCTACGCCATCCACACCGAGGTGGGCAACCACTGCGTGGGCGCGAAGGTAAACGGCTCGATCGTGCCTTTGAGCTACGAGTTGCAGGTGGGCGACCGCGTGGAGGTGCTCACGCAGAAAAGCGCCAGCCCCTCGCGCGACTGGCTGAACATGGTGAAAACGCCGAGCGCGCGCAGCAAGATTCGCTCGTACTTCTCGAAGGCGTCGCGCTCGGACGACTTGCAGCTGGGGCGCGACAAGCTCACGCGCGAGATGCGCAAGCATGGCCTGGGCATCTCGAGCGCGCAGTCGATGCGCGCGCTGAAGTCGGTGGCGGAGGCCATGGGCTTCAACGATACCGACGATATGTTCGTGCAGCTGGGAACGGGGAAGGAAACGCCGCAACGTGTGGCGAACCGCCTGTTGAAGATCCTGGTCGACAAGGGCACCGAGGACGCGGAGAAGCCCGGGTTCGGCGCGTCGGCGTCGTCGACTGGCATCATGCCGCCGATGCTCACGAGCGTGAAGCGCGCGAAGAAGCACGAGACGCACGCCAGCAACGGCATCGTGGTGAAGGGAGTCGACGACGTGCTGGTGCGCCTGTCGCGGTGCTGCAACCCGGTGCCGGGCGACGAGATCATCGGGTTCGTGACGCGCGGCCGCGGCGTGAGCGTGCACCGCGCCGACTGCCCGAACGCGGTGGACTTGAAGCGCAGCCCCGAGCGCATCATCGAGGTGTCGTGGGAGGGCACGCCGACGGCGGCGGCAACGTACCAGATCGAGGTGTACATCGAGGCGCTCGACCGCATGAACCTGCTGCTTGACGTGACGCGGACGCTGTCGGAGGCGGGCGCGAACGTGCTGTCGTGCACGACGACGACGCATCGCGATGGCATGGTGGAGATGCGCTTTTTGCTCCAGGTGTCCGACTTGGCGGTGATCAACCGCACGCTCAAGGCGCTCGGCGAGATCGAGGGCGTGTTCGACGCCAGGCGCATGGTGCCAGGCCAAACCCTGCGCTCGCGGAAATAGCTGCGAGCGAGGGAGCTGGGCGAGAACGCGGGGAAGGCCTTCGTAGGGCAAGGGCCATGCCCTTGCCGCCAGGCTGGCTGCGAAGGTGAGCGCATGGTGAGTGCAACCCATGCCCCGCGCTTAACGAATGATAAACCTCACCCTTTAAAACGTGAACTGCATAACTCCTATGACTTTTGCGTTAATGATTGCAAAAGTCATAGGAGTTATGCGAAAATTGCTGCGAATTCAATGCGAGTCGTGGAGAAAAAATGCAGCGAGAGATAATGACGGAGCTTGTGGCATGGAAAGACATGCCCCGCCGAAAACCCCTCATGATTACGGGCGTGCGCCAATGCGGCAAAACCTACATCGTCGAGAAGTTCTCGGAGGAGTGCTTCGACAGTTTCGTGCGTATCAATTTCGAGGAGACAGAGGCGGCGTCGGCCGTCTTCGAGTACGACTTCGACGTGAAGCGCATCCTTTCGGAGATAGAGTACCTGACAAAGCAAAAGGTTACAGCGGGGAAGACGCTGCTTTTCTTCGATGAGATACAGCAGTGTCCGAGGGCTGTGACCGCTCTTAAGTACTTCTGCGAAAACATGCCGGAACTGCATGTTGTGTGCGCGGGCTCGCTTTTGGGCGTGGCACTTGCGCGCGATAAGGCGTCGTTTCCGGTGGGAAAGGTGAACCGCCTGCGGCTCTATCCTATGAGCTTCAAAGAGTTCGCCGTCGCCTGCGGACAAGGTGGGCTTGTGGAGATGCTTTCCGCCTGGCCCTCGGATCGACCGATACCCGAGCTGTATGCGCGGCCGATGGGGAAACTGCTCAAGGAGTTCTACGCGGTTGGCGGCATGCCCGAGGCGGTGGCTACCTGGCTTGACACGAGAGACCTTGACGCCGTCGAGCGGGTGCAACGCGAAATCCTGGCCGACTACGCCGACGACTTCGCGAAGTACGCGCCGCTTGCCGAGGTGCCGAAAATTCGTTGGATTTGGGACTCGGTGCCGGTGCAGCTTGCGAAAGAGAACAACAAGTTCGTATTCTCCCACGTGAAGGCGGGGAAACGCTCGGCTGATTTGGAGGACGCGCTGCAATGGCTTTCCGATGCGGGGCTGATCAGTCGGGTACACTTGGTGGAAAAGCCCGAGCTCCCGCTTTCCGGTTTTGCCGACAGAACGTATTTCAAGGTGTATATGTCCGACATCGGATTGTTGCGCGTGCGCTCAGGCGTGTCTGCGGAAACCGTCATGGGAGACTCGGAGAACTACCGGCGCTTCAAAGGAGCATTTGCGGAAAACTACGTGCTTAACGAACTCGTCTCGCAGGGGAAGGAGCCGTTTTTCTGGCGTTCGGGAAATACCGCCGAGGTCGATTTCGTCTACGAGTCTGACGGCGACATCGTTCCTGTGGAAGTAAAGGCAGCCGATAATACCCAGGCGAAAAGCTATCGGCAATTCTGCAAGGTCTACGAACCGGCATATGGGTTCAAGATGTCCGAGAAAAACATGGGAGTCAATATGTGCGAGCGAACGCAGACCACAAGCTTGCCGCTTTATCTTTGTTGGAATATGGACGGCTACGCCTTGGATCGTGGCAGGTAGTCGCCTCGTGTGCGATAATTGCCTTCATCTTGCAGGAATACACAAAAGGCAAGCGGGAAGGCGGGTTTATGGCGAAGGCGTATGAGGTTCAGGGGCTTTGCGTTGACGTGAGCTATTTGGTCATGGGACCTATCGAGAACAACGTGTACCTTATTTCCGACGGCGTGGGCACGATGGTGGTCGACCCGTCGTGCGACGCGCCGCGCATCCTGGAGGCGCTCGGCGACGCGAAGCTCGACGCCATCGTGTTGACGCATGCGCATTGGGACCACACGGGTGCGGCGGCTGAGCTGCGCGCCGCCACGGGTGCCACTGTGTACGCGTCGGCAGTCGACGCGGCCGAAGTCGAGCAGCCCCACGCGGGGTTCGCCTCGCGCACCGCCGCGCCGTGCCCCGTCGACGTGCGCTTGTCGCACGGAGACGTGGTGCGCGTGGGCAACATGCAGTGGAAAACGATCGCCACGCCGGGCCACACGAAAGGCTCGATGTGCCTGTTCATGGTGCCGCCGTTCGGCAACCACGCCGACGGTCTGCCCGTGCTTATTTCGGGCGACACGCTGTTCGCGGGAACGGTTGGGCGCACCGACTTCGAAGGCGGCTCAATGCGCGAGATGGCCTCGTCGATCAAGAAGCTGGCGAAGCTGCCCGACGACACCGTGGTGCTGCCCGGCCACAACGACCTCACCACCATCGGCGCCGAGCGCCGCCGCGTGTTTGCGCATTTCGGCGACGAGCCTTCCTGATTTCGTTCGTTGCTGACGCAACGAACGAACTTGTCGACGCTGCGAAGCTCTGACGCATTCCATCTAGCCCCTTGTTTTGGGTGCGGCGCGCACCGAAGTGCGCTTGGCCCAAAGGCGGGGCTACCTGGAACGCCTCAGAGCTTCTCGCTGACGTTACGAACAACATGCGATCTTTTTCGGGCTGACAACGTTTGCGTTCAGCCTGTCGCCCCCCCGTGTTCACGACTTTCCTTCGCCGCCTCTTTACACAAACTTTACGATGCGTTTGCCGCTCGACGGCG
This sequence comes from Eggerthellaceae bacterium, assembly GCA_030524475.1. GTDB lineage: Bacteria > Actinomycetota > Coriobacteriia > Coriobacteriales > Eggerthellaceae > CAAEEV01. Next base: position 24,306 of record JAUNGO010000007.1, read on the forward strand.
TTTCTTGCTGACGGTTTCTTTACAATGTTAAGACGCCGTTAAATCGTGCGGTCATGCGCGCGGTTTCAGGCGAGGCTTACCCGTCGAAAGGACATCCGTGACCATAGAGTGGACGCTTTTCCTCTCTGAGCTGACGAGCAACCCTATGGTCGCCGTGGTAACGTTGCTTACCATCGGCGTCATCATCGTCAACGGCGCAACCGACGCGCCCAACGCCATCGCCACGTCGGTTTCCACACGGGCCATGAAGCCGCGGCACGCCATCGTCATGGCGGCGACGTGCAACTTTCTGGGGCTTTTGCTCATCTCGCTCGTGTCGTCGGCGGTCGCGCACACCATTTTCTCGATGGTCGACTTCGGGGGCGACGCGCACCAGTCGATCATCGCGCTCATGGCGGCCATGGTGGCCATCATCGTGTGGGGCGCGGTGGCGTGGTACTTCGGCATCCCCACGTCGCAAAGCCACTCGCTCATCGCGGGGCTCACCGGCGCCGCCATCGCGCTGCAGGGCGGCTTCGGCGCCATCAACGGGGCCGAGTGGATCAAGGTCATTTACGGCATCCTGCTCTCGACGCTTATGGGCTTTGGTTTGGGCTGGGTGTTTTACCGCGTTATCGGTCGGGCGTTTGCCCACGTCAACCGCCAAGATGCCAACAAGGCGTTCCGCGCGGCGCAAATCGCGGCGGGCGCGGGCGTGGCGTTCATGCACGGCGCGCAAGACGGGCAAAAGTTCATGTCGATTTTCATGCTTGCCGTCACGCTGGCGGCGGGCCTCGGCACCGACGCCGCGGGCATGCAGCTGCCGCTGTGGCTTATGGTGCTCTGCGCGCTCAACATGGGCCTTGGCACGGCGGTCGGCGGCGAGCGCATCATCAAAAGCGTGGGCGTCGACATGGTGAAGCTTGACACGCCGCAAGGGTTCGCCGCGAGCCTTTCCACGTTCGTGAGCCTCATGTGCGCCACGTTCGGCGGGCTGCCGGTTTCCACCACCCACACCAACACCACGGCCATCATGGGCGTGGGCGCGTCGCGCAACCCCAAAGGCGTCAAGTGGAGCATCGCTGTCGACATGGTGAAAACGTGGGTGCTCACGTTCCCCGGTTGTGGCATTATGGGATATGCATGCGCGAAGCTGTTCCTGTTCATCCTATAGGGCATCACCGCAAAAAAGGAGACGATCAAAATGGCGAAGAAGCAGAAGTTCGACTACTTCAAGGCGTACGAGCGCTTGACGGAGTTGGCGGTCGAAGAGGCGGGGATGCTGATCAAGGCGCTCGACGGCTACGAGAACTCGGAATCGCTCGTCGACGTGCTGCCCGAGGTGCACGCGCTTGAGCACAAAGGCGACAACATCAACCACGACATCTTCTCGAGCGCCGCGGTCGACTTCATGCCGCCGATCGACCGCGAGGACATCGTGTCGCTTGCGCACGCGCTCGACAACGTGCTCGACTACATCGAGGACGTGGTGGCGCATATGTATATGTACGACATCCGCACGATGCCCGAGAACGCCCTCAAGTTCGCCGATTTGATCAAGAAGTCGTGCAAGGCGCTCGACAAGGCGATGGGCGAGTTCCACGACTTCAAGAAGTCGAAGAAGTTCAAGCAGCTCATCGTTGCCATCAACGACTACGAGGAAGAGGCCGACACGCTGTACAGCGAGGCCATGCGCCATTTGCACACGGTCGAGAACGAGGACGTGATGCACGTGCTCGTGTGGTCGCGCATCTACGAGCGCATGGAGAAGTGCTGCGACGCCTGCGAGCACGCGGCGGATATCGTGAGCACGATTTTGCTTAAAAATATGTAGGAGCTGCAATGGCTGCGGGCTACGACTGGCGCGCCGCCCTTTTCGCGCGCCAAGCCGCTTGCGCGCTCTCGACGTCCTCGGGGGTCATGGGCCGTCCGCAGACGGTGCATTTTTTGAAGAACAGGTTGCCCTGCCCGCCGCATGCTGGGCATGTGTAGAACTTCGGTTTGCATTTGTCGCAAAAGGGCGTGCATGACCAGCAGGTTCCCATGCGTCTCTCCTTTCCTTGCGCCTCTTTGGGGGGCTTCGGGCCGTAGTGTTGGCCTTCATGCCGGAAAGGCTGCCCACGTCGAGCAGCCTTTCCGGGAAAGTACGGCACGCGACTTCGCGTCAAGCCTTACGGTAGGAAAATGGTCGCCTTCTTGCCCTTCTCGGCCAGCATGGCGGCGCATTCCTCAACCGATCCGAAGTGTAGGCACTTGGCCTGGCACATCTGCACGCAGCTGGGCAGCTTGCCCTCGGCTACGCGGTCGGCGCACAGGTCGCACAGCTCGGTCGGGTAGGCGATGTAGTCCCAGTGCCAGCTTCCGTCGGCATGCTGGCGCGGGCGATCTTCGAGCAGCTTCATGCCGAAGTCGTCCAGCGGGATTTTCTTCTCGTTGCGACATGCCACCTCGCAGGAGTGGCAGCCGGTGCAGAACTCGTAGTTCAGGTACAAAGCGTACTGAGTCATGTTCGTTACCTCTCTATCCTTGCCCGCGGGGTTAGTTGTACTCGGGGGCGTCGGCAGGGCGCCACACTTGGCCGACGGTCTCGGCCGGCTTTTGGCGGCTGGCCTCCACGTACACCTCGTCCTCGGACGGCGAGGGGTGCTCGCCCGGGCCGTCGACCTTCTTGACCGAGCAAATCATGCACTTGAAGGTGTCGCCGAAGCCTAGCTTGCCGTTGACGCTGTTGGGAAGCAGACAGTTGATGTTGGAGCGCCAGTTCCCGAACAGGCTCGGTTCCTCGCCGCTTTCCTCGGGGTAGGACCAGCCGTGCATCGCGTGGACGACGCCCTGCTTGATGGTGGGGGTCACGCGTGCGCGTTGGCGGCAGGTGCCGTAGGGCGAGGCCATTTCGACCCAGTCGCCCTCCTCGATGCCCAGCTTAGCTGCGTCGGCGGGGTTGATGTCCATCTCGGGCCACGGGGTGATCTGGCGCAGCGAGGGAACCTGCTTGTGCTCAGAGTGGAAGAACTCCTGCCTGCGCGCGCCGGTGGTCAGCACGAAGGGGTAGTCCTTGAAGAGCTCGGGCGTGGAAACGGGGCTGTACGCGGGTTCCTCGTAGTACGGCACGGGGCTTTCGCCGAACGCCTCGTAGGTGTAGGAGTACAGCTCGATGCGCCCCGTTTGTGTGGGGAAGCCGGGCTGGTGGTCGGGCCTCAGCTCGCCGGTCTTGTACTTGTAGTAGTTTTCCACGTTCGTGTAGCAGACCTTCTCCTTGAGGTCGTCCCAGTCGAGCGCGCCCGATTTGGACTTAAGGTAGTCGGCCTCGGTCTCGAACTGGCCCCAATACTGCGGAAACATCCGCTTGCCCAAAAGTAGCATGATCTCCATTTCGGACTTGCATTCGCCCACCTGGACGCATTTGCGCTCGGCGCCGAAGAACGAGATGTTCATGGAGTAGTGAGGCACGACGACGGCGTCGTGCTCGACGGTGGTCGCGAGGGGTAGGAACACGTCGGCGCAGGCCATGATCGTGGGGTTCATGAACAGGTCGGTCGTGAAGCAGAAGTCGAGCTTGCGCAGGGCGTTGCGCCAGCGTTGCGGCTCGCCCGCGATGGCGGAGCCCACCGGGTTGGACGACTGGAACATGGCCATGTGCATCTTATAGGGCTTCTCGGTCTCGAGCGCCTTAAGGAACTCGTCGGGCGCGACGGTCCACATGACGGCGCCGATGGCGGGGTACTTGTCCACGCCGATCTTCTTCGCGTAGCGCTCCTCGGTCATGAGGCCGTACTGGTATGCGTAGGTGATGGCGATCTCCATTTGGTTCGGGTAGGCCTCGCCTTCCTCGAGGCGGTCGGCGTAGTCGGAGGCGTCGCGGTCGTCGGAAGACGCGCCCACGCTCTCGTCGCGCGCCGCGTTGGCGGCGTGCACGTCGCCCGCGCCCAGCGTGGTGCCGCCCGGGGCGTCGAGGTCGCCCGTGATCGACATCAGTGCAAGCAGACACTGGCCAAGCTGCACGCCGTTGGGGTTCTGGTCGACGGCCAGACCCCAGCACAGGCTCGAGGGGTGCGTGGTCGCGTACATGCGGGCGGCGGCGCGAATCTCCTCGGCGTCGACTCCGCAGATCTCGGCGGCTTTCTCGGCGGTCATGTCCTTGCAGGCGGCGGCCATCTCGTCGAAGCCGTAGGTCCACTTGTCAACGAAATCGTGGTCGTAGAGGTTTTCCTCGACGATGGTGTTGATCCAGGCCATCGCCATGGCTGTGTCGGTGCCGGGGCGCAGCTGCAGCACGTACTCGGAGCGCGTGCCGATCCAGGTCATGCGCGGGTCGACCATGATGATCTTCGTGCCGAACCTCTGCATCATCTCGACGATGGAGTGCCCGAACAGGCCGTCGGGGTTGGAGCGCAGCGGCTCCTTGCCCCACAGTACGATGACGCCCGGGGCGGTGAAGGCCGGGTCGTCGTAGCGCTGTGCGCACTTCTGCGCGTAGTCGATCTCGGGGTAGCCGCCGCCCATCATGAACGCGGTGATGGTTGCACGCGGGCCGTAGCACGACCAGCCAGGTTGGGCGTACACGGCGTTCGGCGTTCCGAAGATGCAGTTGGCGTACGTCGAGTAGTAGTCGTTGCCTTCGCGGCCGGTTCCACCGAAGACGGCGATCGTCTCGGGGCCGTATTTCTCGGAGATTTCCCTGGCGTTGGTCACGATGAGGTCGATGGCCTCGTCCCACGAGCAGCGCTCCCACTTGTTGAGGCCGCGGTCCTCTCGCGCGCGCTTCATCGGGTAGATGACGCGGTCCTTGTGATAAATGTACTCGGGCAGGGCCAGGCAGCGCGTGCACAGCGCGCCGCGGGTGATGGGGTGCTCGGGGTCGCCTTCCACTTTGGTGACCTTGCCGTCCTCGACGTGGACGAGCAGGCCGCATCCCACGGGGTGGCACCCCGGGGGCGACCAGGCGCACGTCCTCCAAATCGTCTCGTTTCCGACCTGCGTAACTGCTGCGGTCATAAGGTCTCCTCTCCTCGTTCGGTGAGTATGGGAAGGTGGCAGCATCTTCCCACTGCCAGTGTGGGGGCAAAACGACGCGTGGGGAAGCCGCTGCGGGATAACGCGGCGTTACCGTTTGGCAACGCGCCCGGGGCGTTTCGGGCAAGGCGTACGGGTGGTAAAATCCTATCGAACGAACACTCGGGGGAAGGAAGTGCCGCCTATGGAGATTAACCAGCTGCGTCATTTGGTTGCGGCGGCGCGCGAGAAGTCGTTTACCAAGGCGGCGGGTCTTTGCTTCACGACGCGGCAAAGCGTTGCGCGCAGCATCAGGGAGCTTGAGACCGAGCTCGGCTCCCCTTTGTTCGCCAGAGAGGGGAACGCGATGATTCTCACGACGGTTGGCGAAGTGGCTGTTGAGCAGGCCCAGTCGATTCTCGATGCCGTCGATTCCCTGAAGGCGCTTTGCGGCAGTCAGACGGCGGCCCCACGCCGTATGCGCATGGCGATGAGCCTGAACTTCCTTTCCGGCGCGCTGACCGACGCCGTCTCCCTCGTCGACGAATACGCGGCAACCGACCGAATCCTCGAGTTGAGCGCCAAGGAATGCTACGAGTGCGTTTGTGCGCGCGACGTCGACGCGGCGATCATCACGGCCATGGAGCGCGATTTCCCGATGTGCTCCTCCATCGATGTTGCCAGCATGACGGCTTACCTTTTAGTGGACGAAGGGTCGCGCCTGGCGCAATTGCCCAGCTGCTCGGTTGCGGATTTGCGCGAGGTGAGCTTGGTGCTGATGCCCGACCCCGCTTTCCAATACGAGCCGATGTTCAAGTTGCTGAGCGCCTTCGGCGTCGACGAGTCCAGCGTGAGCATCGTGCCGAGTCAAAGCTCGATGCTGCACATCGTTAAGCGTGTCAAGTCGGCCGGGTGCATCGTGACCAACGCGTATTACGGCAACCCGCCGCGCGGCACGGCGGTTGTGCCCATCGTGGACCATCGTTTGTGTTGGCATATCTACATGCTTTACAACGTGAACCCCGAGACCTACGTTTCAGTCAGCAGCCTTGCCAAGCGTCTGCGTGAGGTGGCGAACTAGCAAGAAGGGCCGAGGCACCTCGCCTTGCCCCTCGTTTGACCCTCTGCGCTGGACGAACGACGCCCGCCGTCTATTTCGCGTTCTCTACCGCCACGATTTGTGCGCAGGTGGGCTCCCCGGAGAAGTTGAGGTCGTGGGTGATGGCGCGCGCCTGCTCGTGCGCGAAGCCCGGCGCGTCGAAGGCGAGCAGGTCGGTTGCGGCGCGCGCCTTCGCCTGCTCGAACAGCTCGAAGAAACTTAAGTGCGACGTTGCGCCCGTATAGGGGTTTTCCCAGGCGGCGTGCTCGCGGTTGTCGAAGCCCGACGTGGTGCGCTCGACGTCGCGGTGGCTCATCGCGCGGTAGAAGGAATACGGCCGCACGAGCGTTTCGGCGCGCCCGAGCACGTTGTGCTTGAAGCCGCTCGGCGAGTAGAACAGCGCCTGCACGGTGCGAAACGCCCTCACGCTGGCCTTGAACGTGTCGGCGGGAACAACCATGCCGTACACTTCGCGCGCCGTGTAGGCGTACATGCTCGAGACCACGTCGAGCACATGCGGCGAGGCGTTGAGCGTGCATTTCGCCGGGTTGAACGTTTTGATGGTGGCATCGCGGCGGCAGGTGAGCACAAGCTCGTCGAGCTCGCTTTCGATGAGCGCGTGCACGTCGGAGCCGTTTTCGCGCGTAAGCCCCTCCACGCCCGCGTCGCACAGCGCGAACTGCTGCGCGAAGATGAAGGGGTGCGCCGTTGAGTCGAGCAGGTAGTGGCACAAAAAACCGAGCGCATAGGCGCGCGCCGTGGGCTGGTCGGCGTGCGCGATGGTTGCTATCGAGCGCTTGAGCGCCACCAGCAAGTCGGTGGGGTGCTCGTCGTGCATGATCGATCCCAAGCGGTTCACGCTGGCCAGGCGCGGGTTCGCCACGGCGTAGAACAGCGGGTCGGGGCCCTGGTTGCCCAAAAGGAACGCGTCGGCCTCGTCGCGCGAGCCGCCGATGAACTCGTAGAGCGTGCTGTAAACCTCGTGTCCGAACGTGTTGTGCGTGATGATTGCCGGCATGAATGCTCCCGTCTGACCTTGATTTTACGTGCGTCGCGCTGGTTATCCTATACAATAAGAGCCAGTTTACTTTGACGCTCAAAGAGTCGGCTGCGTTTTCTTTGAAGGAAACGATAACACCTTGCAACGAATGCGTGGGCAAACGCGGGCGATTCCACAGCAAATTGATGCCAAGGCGGCAAACGGAAGGCGGGCGAGCATGGCGCAGGAGGCGCAAGACGAGCGCGAGGGGCGCGCGGCGAACGGTTCGGACGCGGATGTGGCGGGCGCAGAGGCGAACGCGCGGCAAGCGCGGAAGAATCGCGTGAAGATGACCAAGCAAGAGCGCAGCTGGGTGCTCTACGACGTGGGCAACTCGGCGTTCGTGATGCTGTCGACGGCGCTTATCCCGATCTATTTCGCCTCGATCGCCGAGCCGGGTTCCTCGGTGGTGGTGGCGTGGGGCTACGCCGAGACGGTGGCCTCGCTCATCTTAGCGCTTTTGATGCCGATTCTCGGTAGCCTGGCTGACTTGCGCGGCAACAAGAAGAAGTTCCTCGTGGGCTTCATCGGCACGGGCGCGGTGGCGTGCGCGGCGCTCGGCGTGCCGGAGCATGCGCTGGCGTTTTTGGTGCTGTACGTGGTGTCGTCGGTGATGCTCAACGGCTCGATGGTGTTCTACGACGCGTTTTTGGTCGACGCCACCTGCGAGGAGCGCTTCGATGAGGTGTCCTCGCAGGGCTACGCCTGGGGCTACATCGGCTCGTGCATCCCGTTCGTGGCGTGCCTGGCGGTGGTGCTCGGCGGCAGTGCGGTGGGCATCGACCAAATGCTCGGCATGAAGATCGCTTTCGTCATCACGGCGGTGTGGTGGGTGGCGTTCTCGGTGCCGATCGTTCGCGACGTGCACCAGACGCACTACAAGGAGCGCACGCCCCACCTTATTCGCTCGACGTTTGCGGGGCTTGCGCACACGATACGCGACATCGGGCGCGACAAGCGCATCCTCATGTTCATGCTGGCGTACTTCTTCTACATCGACGGCGTGCACACCATCATCAAGATGTCCACGAGCTACGGCACCGATTTGGGCATCGACTCGGTGCAGCTGGTGCTGGCGCTTCTGGTCACGCAGTTCGTGGCGTTCCCCTCGGCCATCGCCTATGGGCGGCTGTCCACGAAGTTCGGCACCAGGCGCATGCTCATGATCGCCATCTTCGCGTACTTCTGCATTACGCTGTTCGCGGCGTTTTTCCTGGTGAGCGCGCGCGAGTTTTGGGTGCTGGCGGTGTGCGTGGGCATGTTCCAGGGCGGCATCCAGGCGCTTTCGCGCAGCGAGTTCGGCAAGATCATCCCGAAAGATCGCGCCAACGAGTATTACGGCTTCTTCGACATCTTCGGGAAGTACGCCGCCGTCATGGGCACGTTTTTGGTGAGCGTGTTCACCCAGATCACGGGCAACTCCAGCTTCGGCGTGCTCTCCGTGGCGGCGCTTTTCGTCGTAGGGTTCGTGCTCATGTGGAAGATGCCGAGCGAAGGAACGCAAGAGTAGCGACGGTTGGGCGAGCGCGGGGGACGCAGGCGAACACGTCCTGCCTTCGCTGCTGTTGAGGCGTGAAGGCAGGACGCTTCGACCGTGCGACGCTTCGGCTTGTTCGCGCGCGTTTACGCGCCCTCGTGCGAAGCTGCTTCACGTTCTTGGATCTCAGCGTTCATACGCACCACGTCGTCGTCTTTGATGCGGAACAGAAGCAGAAGCGGGATAAGCGACACGATGAGTAGCGCGATCGGCAGTAAGAAGTACATCTGTGCAATGCCTGCCTGCGCTGCGGCGTCGAACACAGTGGCGGTGGCGTCGTAGGACACAAGCGCCAGAAACGCCGGCAGTATCATGGCGCGCAGGGTCACGCCCAGCTTTACTGCCACGGTCATGATGGACATGGTGACGCCCACCGTGTTCTCCCCCGTTTTCCAGTGGCTCCATGTGGCGCACATGGAGTACAGGTTGGCCGACAGACCGTAGGCGAATCCGAAGAATACTTGCGAGCAGAATAACAGCACGTTGAGCAGGATGTATCCAGGATTCAGGAAATAAGCAAGAGCCCATAGCACAAGCCAGCCGCCTACGCCGATAACGGTGGCGTTCTTCGTGCCCACTACTTTCGCCACGCGAGCCGACACGAACGAACCCACAAAGCATCCAAGGTAGAACATCATGAGTACAGTGCCCGATGCGGTGGCGTCGCCCAGGACTACCTTTGCGTAATATGCGGTGCCGGCAGCTACCGTGTAGTAGGCGATCAATCGCAGGATGTCGTGCAACACCACACCAATGAGATTGGGGTTCGTGACGATGTTTTTGCCCATAGCGACAAACGAGATCTTCTTGCCCTCGGACTTGCTCTCGGTGTCGTAGCCGGAACTCGCCCAATAGCACACGGCCATGGCGGCAATGTAGATCAGGGAGACGATTGCGGCACAGATGGTGTAGGCGCCAACTCCGCTCACGAGGGCAGCCATAGCGGCGGTGATCCACGGTACCAGCTGCGATGCGGCAACGCGGCCAAGCGAGGCGCCAGCACCGAGGCGACCGGAAAGAAACGCGCGCTCGGAGGGATCGTCGGTAAGCACGTTGGTCATTGACCGAATGCTTGCATAAGTGACGTTCCAGAAGAAGTGGCTAATGATGTATCCGACGCCGATGATGACGCCGGCAACTACGTCGCCTCCGATCTTGGTGAAAGACAATACGAAGAACACCATAGCGGCCGTCGGCGCCACGATGAGCCACGGGCGGTATTTCCCGCGCTTGAAGTGAAACTTGTCGATGAACACGCCCGCCACGAGCGCCGATATGGTGTCGACGGCGGAGGCTCCTGCCGCGATGATTCCCGAGATGGCAAGCGGCAGCTGTGCCACGTCGGTGAGGAAGAACAGGAAGAACGCCGTTTCAAGCGTTGCTGTGATGGAGAAGCCTATTTCAGATAAGCCCCACACCGTCCTGATCTTCGAGTTGATACCCTTCATGATTGTCCCCTTTGCTTTTGACGACGGGCTCGCTTTGCGCGAGTCCCCTTCCTGATTCGCAAGTGTACGAAGCGAGCGCGGACGTAGCATTGGGCAAACGGCTTCACGTTTCTATGGCGGTCATTGTGCGAAGCGCATCAAGTGTGCATAATGCACAATGAAATATGCATTTCAGGGGGCGCGCGGCCTAAAGAACAAACGTGCCAGGGAGGGTAAAATGCAGGAAATACAGGGCAGAGGGGGCCGTATGGGCGTTTCGCTCAACATCATAGAGCACGAGCTTTCGGACCTCGGGCGTGTTGTGCGCAGCGAAGGCGCCCAGGGGACATATGCCGCTGTCCGGCTTTACCTTGCCTCCGACTCCGCATTGAGCGAAGATTTTTTATATCTGTGCGACGACGCGGATGATCCTGGTCGTCATAGCGATTTTGCGTTTCTTTACGTGGGCGGGGTCGACGGCGAGCCGGCGCGCGCGGCCGTTTTGTCGATTTTGAGTGACTGTTCGATGCTCGAGATCCTCAATATGCTCTCTGATGTGATGTTTCGCTACGCGCAATGGGAGCGCGCTCTTGACGAGTCGTGCTTTGCGAGCGAAGGGATCCAGGCGTTGCTCGATGTGAGCACGCCGTTTCTCAGGAATAATGTGGTGGTTGTTGACCCGGCGTTGAAGCTGTTAGCGTATTCTAAAGACGTACCGTGCGATGATCCCATCACGATGGAGCTCATTAAGCACGGATACCATACCGAGGAAAACATCAAGAAGTTTCGCCTGAACAAGCGATTTGAGCCGTGGGCGACGCAGGAGGGGTTCATCGTCAATGACACGCGCCGTATCTGCAAGTACGTGACGGTGGTCTATTCGTTCAAAACGCGCAACTCGTTTTCGGTGATTATCATTATGATGTGCAACGTGGTGAATCCGGCCGAGTGGCTGTATGACGCGTTTGGACTGTTTATCAGGCGGGTTGAGCGCTACGTCGCGAAGGAATACCCCGACGAGAAGCCTTCAGGCAACATGACTGACGCCTTTCTTCGCGACTTGGTGGAAGGACGTTTGTCCGACGAGGCGTCGGTGCGAGAGCGCTGCATTCACGTGGGCATTCCTTTCGAGTCACGCTTCTGCATGTTTTATTTGGAGCCTGACAGCGACGACCAGGCGCTCATGCCGCGTGTGCTTGCCGACGTCTCGCGCGTCGTGGCGCCGGCCAAAACGTTTTTAAGCGGCAGGGGGCTTGCCATCCTGTGCTTCAACTGTCGCAGCGATGCTTGCGCTTTGCACTGCATGGCGGGCACGTGTCCTGTGTCGGGCGCGTCGATATCGTCGCGTTTGAGTGAGCTTTTGATTCGTTACGGCATGGCGTGCGGGCGCAGCTCAAAGTTCACGGTGCTGCTCGATGCACGCGTGGCGTTTCTCCAGGCGGTTCAAGCATGCGCGATGGGACGTCGCGCAGCGAAATCCGATGCGTCTCTCGTCGATCGTCAAAATTGGAAGGGTATTTTCTCGTTTGACGGCTTGGCCCTCGATTATTTGGTGGAAAGCGAGGTCGCGAGGGGTGAGGAACTCTTCGGGGCGACGTACGCATGTCGCGTGCTCGCCGACATAGCGGCGGGTGACGAGCGCGCCAAGACTGACAACTACTTGTTCCTGCGTGCTTATTTGACGTGCGAGCGCCGTGCTTCGGTGGTGGCCGAGCGGTTGCATATGCATCGCAACAACGTGAAATATCGCATCACGCGTATCGAAGACGTTTACGGCATCGACACCGAAGACCCTGACACGAGATTTGATCTCATGCTTGCTTATCGTATTCGTGATGCTCTTACTGTGCAAAATGCACAATAGATTTCGTCGATTTAAGTGGGCTTTGCCCCATGACGTGTCCCTTTCGCGCCGCCTAAACTGACGGCATCGCGGCAAAGACACTCGGCAAGAAGGCCGGGCGGGAGGAGTCGCACAAGACGAAAGGAATGCATTATGGCAATCAAGAAGCTCGACGACGTTCGCCTCAACGTCAAGCCGATGTTCCTCACGCTGTACCACGAGTACGTGTTCGAGGGCCCGTGCCGTTTCGGCGAAGGTATGCAGCTTGAAAAGGAATTCGACCTGCATATGGCGGCCGAGAAGTTCAAGAGCTGGTACAAGCAGCTGCAAGACGCCATGCCGACCGACGTGGTGAACCTGATGGAGCCGGTCAAGGTTGAACGCGACGAGAACTTTCTCACCACCGACGAGATGATCGAGACGCTCGCCGAGGACTGCGAGGACGTGGACTTGTATTACATCGGCTACGCGTCGCGTCCCTACGACCTGGCGCTCGAGTTCGCGCAGCGCACCGGCAAGCCCTGCGCCATCACGCAGGCGTGCTGCGCCTCGGCCATCACGTCGGCGGAATTCCTCTCACGCGGTCTTGAATTCTACTCGTTCGAGGACTGGGCTGACGCCACCGAGTACATGAGCGTGCTACGTGCCCGCAAGGTGCTCGCCGAGACGAAGATTCTCGCCGCCACGCGCATGACCAGCGCCGTTTCTGTGAGCGCCCCCGACTCGATCATCGACCCGGAGAAGCTCACCGAGAAGTTCGGCACGCGCCTTCGCTACGTGAGCGCGCACGAGCTGCTCGATCAGATCTCCTACGACGACCCGATGTCGAACCACTGCACGCCGGGCCGTGCGGGTCTGAACCTGACCTCCGACGACGAGAAGGTCATCGACAAGATGACCGACGAGCTGATCGAGGGCGCCGAGGAGTGCCAGATGACGCGCGAGATGGTGAAGAAGTCGGTCGAGGCTCACTACGGCATCAACAAGTTCTTGGACGCGTTCGAGTGCAACGCTTTCACGGCGCCGTGTCCCGACCTGTGCGCGACGCGCCGCTTGAACGAGAAGAAGTTCACCATGTGCCTGAACCATTCGCTCAACAACGAGAACGGCATCCCGTCCGCTTGCGAGTACGACTTAGGCGCGGTGATCTCGAAGGTCATGCTGCAGGCCATCGGCCGCCGCCCGTCTTACATGGGCAACTGCTTCACAAGCCCCATCCGCAACGGCGTGCGCGCCCCCTTGCCCAAGGCTCTGTTCTTCACGCCCGAGCACGTGGACCAAAAGACGGAGGAGCTGGCCGACAAGGAAAACGTGGTGCTCACGTTCCACTCGGTGCCGAATCGCCGTTGGGAGTCCTTCGACGAGCCGTACCGCCCGTACGCCATCCGCGAGTTTGCGCGATCGGGTTTCGGCGCCACGCTTCGCTACGAGTTCGCCGCCGACGCGGGCCAGACCATCACTATGTGCCGCATCGACCCCACGTGCGAGAAGCTGTTCGTGGCGAAGGGCACCATTTTGAACTCCATGGGTTATGACCAAACGAACTGCTCGATGGGCGTGTTCTTCCAGGTGAAGGACTCGAAAGACTTCTTCAAGAAGCAAGCTGCCATCGGCAACCACATGCCGCTGATCTACGGCAACTTCGAGGAGCAGGTTATCGAGCTCGGCGAGCTTTTGGGCTTGGAGATCGTGCGCGCGTAGCATGTTGCAGGTTGCGGGTGCCGTGCAGACGGACGGCACCCGCGTGAGGAAGTTGGCGCTCGGGCGATTTTCCCTAGGATTGTCAGAGCGCCGCAGTTTATCGTTGCGGAGGCTTTCGCAAAGGGCGCGGGGCTCTCGTCCGGCAAGGCGCGACATCCCCGTAGGCGCCGCCCGCGCCTTTTGCGAAGACCTCCGCACGGCGCGGAACCTCATGTTGGGGAAGCGATGGCGCGAAGCGGGAGGATGGTCGCATGGAGACTCCGCAGGAAACACAGACCAAGCTGATCGATCGGTTCGTGCAAGCGGGCGGGGCGTTCGAGCAGTTCGACTGCTTGCTTTCGCTTGCGGCAGAGCTTGACGAGCTGAGCGTCGAGGACAAGCGACCCGATGTGCTAGTTTCGGGTTGTCAGTCGCAGGTGTGGCTGTATTTGGACTGGGAAGGCGACGTGCCAGGGCACGGTTTTTGCTTGCGGGCCGACAGCGACACGCTCATGGTACGTGGTGTTCTGCGCATCTTCGAGCTGATGTTTGGCGGGCAAGATGCGGCGGACGTCGTCGGTTGCCCCATCGAATTTGTGAGCAAAACGGAGCTTGCCTACATCTTCGACGCGAAGCGCCAGGCGGGCGTGGCGTCGATCGCGGGCGAGATTCGCGCGTTCGCGCAGGCGGCGCTTGACGGCGATGCGCATGCGTAAGGGACGTTTGCGTAGAGGACGAGGCAGGAGGACGGGGCTTCATCATGAAGCATGCGGAAAATACCGAGCCGAAAGCGTTGAAGGAACGTCTCGACGACGCGGCGGCCGACGCCGAGGTGGCGCTCGCGCTGATGAGTGACGGCAGCTTGTCGCAAGAGGAGTTCCGTGTGCAGGTGCGGCGCTTCACGCTCGACAAGTTTTTCCTGACCGAGGAAGAAGCCGCCACGGGCGGAGGCGACGTGATTTTGCAACTTGCCAACGCCAGCGTGGAGAAGCTGCTGCGCCAAAACGACAAGAGCGTGAAGCTGGCCGAGGGCTCGACCACGTGCACCAATCAAAGCTCGACCGACATCAAAAAGGTCCTATTGTCCATGACGCTGCAACGGGCGCTCGGCGTGAAGTTTTCGCCCGAGCAGTCGGCCGACTGCGAGACGATCACCCAGCTCGCTGATGCGTTGTATACTGCAAAGAAAGCTAATTCGTAGCGGTTGACGAACAGGGGGCTTGTATGCTCGACGTTGCGCGCGTTCGCGAAGACTTTCCCATTCTGGGCACCCAGGTTCACGGGTGCCCTTTGGTGTATTTGGACAACTCGGCTACCACGCAGGTGCCCGAATGCGTGCTTGATCGCGTGGCGGGGCACTACCGTACGAGCAACGCCAACGTGCATCGTGGCATGCACTACCTGGCGCACGCGTCGACCTCGGCGCTCGAGGGCGCGCGGCGCACGGTGGCTGCGTTTGCGGGTGCGCCGAGCGAGGACGGCGTGGTGTTCACGCGCGGTACCACCGACGCGCTCAACATGGTGGCGCGCGGGCTTGCTTACCTGATCCAGCCAGGGGACCGCGTGGTGGTAAGCGTGATGGAGCACCACTCGAACTACGTGCCGTGGCAGCAGCTTTGCGCCGAGCGCGGGGCGCGCTTCGAGGTTGTGGGACTTGACGAGCGAGGCGACGTCGACTTGGATGAACTGGCGCGCGTGCTCGACGGCGGCACGACGGCTGCGGGCGGCCCGGCTGCGACGGCGGATGCGGCTGGCAACGCGCGCGGACCGGTGCGCGTGGTGGCGCTCGCCGGCTGCTCGAACGTGCTGGGGTCGGTGTTGCCTGCGCGTCGCGTCGCCGACATGGCGCACGCGGCGGGGGCTCTTTTCGTGCTCGACGGCGCGCAGATCATGCGCCACGGCGTGGTCGACATGCAGGCGCTCGGCTGCGACTACCTGGCATTTTCGGGACACAAGATGATGGCGGGCACTGGCATCGGCGCGCTGGTGGGAACGATGGGGTCCCTGGAGCTTTTGCGCCCGCGCGACTTCGGCGGCGAGATGGTGGGCGAGGTCACGCGCGAGCGCACCACGTGGGACGCGCTTCCGCTGCGCCTTGAGGCGGGCACGCCGAATTACGTGGGCGCGGTGGCGTTGGCGGCGGCGTGCGACTATCTGAACGCGCTGGGGCGCAACGACGTTGCCGCGTGGGAGGACGAGTTGGCGACGCACGCGCTTGAACGCTTGCGAGCAATTGATGGCCTGCATGTTTTGGGGAACCCGCGCAAGCGGTGCGGGTTGGTGTCGTTTACGGTTGACGGCGTGCATCCGCTTGACCTGTGCACGTTGGTCGACGCGCGCGGCGTGGCGTTGCGCTCGGGGCACAACTGCGCGCAGCCGTTGCTTGATTTGTTCGGTCTGACGAGCGTGGCACGCCTGAGCCCTGCCTTCTACAACACGCGTGAGGAAATCGACTACGCCGCCGAGCAAATCGAGTGCGCGGTGACCATGTTGCGCGCTGCGCGATAGAGTGCATGGCGCATAAAGGGCATTTTCGCTGGGATTCTTGCTGCGGGTAACGTATTGAAGCGATCGTCGTCGAAGGTCGTCGGCGGTGCGGTTTCTCTCTGGCGGTGATGAGCTTTTAGGGCGCATTGCCTCCTCGCGCAACGCGAGCGCCCCGCCAACCATGCGACGGGGCGCTCGCGTTTGAAGCGGGTATGTTACGCGGTTTTGTCGCTTTCGGAAATCATGGCGTCTGCGGCGAAGTCTTCCGACTCTTTGTTCTCAACGACAATCATGCGGTGTTCGCGCCCGACAACATATTTGTAGAACAGCCCGGCAAGCATGCCGCCGACCAAGGGGGCGACGGTGTACACGAGCAGGATCTCGGGGCTGAACGCGCCGCCGAGCCCGACAAGGGCGCCCACGATGCGCGGCCCGAGGTCACGCGCGGGGTTCAGTCCCGCATCGGTGATCGGTCCAACGGTTCCGATGATGATGGTGACGGTCAGGCCGATGAACAGGGGCGCCAAATGCCCCGAGGGACGTCCCGTGTTTTCGCCGGACGTAAGCGAGAATATGACGAAGACCAGGACGAATACGCCTGCACCCTCGGCAAGCGCCGCAACGCCGGTGCCCACCACGAGGGTTCCGTTGTTGGTATAGTTCACACGCCAACTGCTTGATGCCGACCCTGCGAGGGGGGGGTCGGACGCCGACACGCCGGCCGCAAGGTTGACGGCGGCCACGCTGTCGGCGAACAGCACCCACAGAAGGGCGGCAGCGATGATGGCGCCAACAAACTGCCCGATCAAGTAGATGGGCACTTCACGCCACTTCATGTTCCCCGTGACGGCCATGGCGAACGTGACGGCGGGGTTGAAGTGCGCGGCCGAAAGGTGGCGCGTGGTGAAGATGGCGATGGCAATGGTGATGCCCCAGATCATGCCCACCTGATAGTTGCCCGTCATCGTGCCGCCGAGCGTTGCCACGCTGACGGCGCCGATGCCGAAAAAGCACATCATGAAGGTGCCGATGCATTCGCCGAGGAATGCGCGAAACGTGCTATTCATCGCAGCCCCCTAGCAGCATCCGCCGCCGCAGCCGCCGCTGACGGCGGGAGCGTTGCCGCAGCCGGAGAACGGCCCGTAATGCACCGAGCGGTCGCCCATGACGTCGAAATACTTCCCGAAGCGCGTGTTTTGCACCATGGCGCACGAGTTGCCGCATACCAGCATCGGCTCGCCCTTGAAGAAGCGATGGTGGTCGTCGAGGTCGAAGTAATGGGGGCTTCCGAGCATGCCGCCTTTGTACGTGGCAACTTGACCGTACTGTTCGCAAATGTCTTCCAGCAGATCAGGCAGCTTGACGGCGCGAATGGTTCGCGAGCTGAACTGAATGTTGCCCACGAGGTCTTCGATCTCGGGGTTGTCGATGGTGGCAGCCGTTGAGGACATATAGCGGAAGTCGGCCCACCCAACGCGCGTCATCATGCGGCGGAAGTCCTCGATGTACATGGCGCCGCCCAGGCATTCGCCCAAAAGCACGGGATTGGAGTTGATGTCGTCGGGCACGCGGCGGTCGGCGAAGATATCGGAGAAGTAAAGCTCGCCGCCGGTTTTCAGGACGCGCCATATCTCACGGAACACTTGCTCCTTCATGGGGGAGAGGTTGATCACGCAATTGGAGATGACCACGTCGACCGATTCGCTGTCGATCTCGGCGAGGTCCTCGATGTAGCCCTCGATGAACGTGACGTTGTCGTAGCCCCACTTCTCGGCCATCTCGGATTGGTGCTCGCGCGCGACCGCCAGCTGATCGGCGTTCATGTCGACGCCGATGACCTTGCCCTGCGCGCCGACGAGCTTCGATGCGACGAACACGTCGCGGCCCGTCCCGCAGCCAAGGTCGAGCACCGTACAGCCCTCGAGGGCCAGCGGCAGCGGCGAGCCGCAGCCGTAAAAGCGGCTGGTGATGCCTTCGGGGATTTCGTCGAGGATCTCGCGCAGATACGCGGGCACGCTGTCTTCTCCGCAGCTACAGGTGTGCGTGATCATCTTGCCGTTGTCGTCGACGGTCACTTTGCTGTAGTACTCCTTGACCTTCTCACGAATGTCGTCGCTCATGGATGTGTCCTTTCGTTGTACGAGAGCGATTAATGGATGACTTAACTATTGGCTTAAGTCATCTAATTGAAGACTACACCTAATTGACTATAAAATCTATAGGTAAAATAGACTTTTATTTCGGGGGCGAGCGCGGGTAGCGAACACGGGGACCCCGCGCTCGCCCCGCCTGTTCGCTTTCCGCCTGCTTATCCGTGCGTTTCGCGTGTGGCGGGCTTGAGGCGGCTTTTGCTTTTGCTATAGTGGGACGCTGCTGCGAGTTGCGCGGATATGTGCGCCGCAAAGCCGCGGCGCAACACGTTGAATCAAGTTTGTACGCGGAAAGAAACACCATGTCTTTGATCGTTGCAAAGTTCGGCGGCACGTCGGTTGCCTCGCCCGAGCGCATCAAGAACGTCGCGAAGCGCCTGGTGGGCATGCGCCAGCAGGGCCATCGGGTGGTTGCCGTGGTGTCGGCCATGGGCAAAACCACCGACGAGCTCATGGGGCTGGCGAGCGCGGTTACCTCCAACCCGCCGGCGCGCGAGCTCGACCGGCTGCTGTCGACCGGCGAGCAGGTGTCCATGACGCTTCTGGCGATGGCCATCGGCGAGTTGGGCTACAAGGCCATGAGCTTCACGGGCCGCCAGGCCGGCATCGAGACCGATGGCATCCACAACAAGGCCAAGATCGTGAAGGTTCACAACGAGCGCATTCTGGCGGCGCTCGACGACGGCGCCATCCCCGTGGTGGCGGGTTTCCAGGGCATCGACGCCAACGGCGACATCACCACGCTCGGGCGCGGCGGCTCGGACACCACGGCCGTGGCGGTGGCATGGGGCATCGACGCCGACGTGTGCGAGATCTACTCCGACGTCGACGGAGTTTACACCACCGACCCGCGCGTGGCCCCGCGCGCCCGCAAGCTCGACCAGATTTCCTACGACGACATGCTCGAGCTCTCGAGCGCGGGCTCGGGCGTTTTGCAAAGCCGCGCGGTCGAGTTCGCCCGCAAATGGAACGTGGTCATTCATTCGCGCTCCGCGTTTTCCGACGCGGAAGGCACCTACATCAAGGAGGATCCCGACATGGAAGAAGCCGTCATCACCGGCATTGCGCACGACACGTCCGAGGTGAAGGTGACCATTCGCCGCGTGCCCGACAACACGGGCGTGGCGGCCAAGGTGTTCTCGGCCTTGGCGGCGAACATGGTGAACACCGACATGATCATTCAAAACATCTCGCAAGACGGCTTCACCGACATCTCGTTCACCTGCCCCGGCGCCGACTTGAAGCGCGCCAAGGAGACGCTCGACCGCATCTTGCCCGACATCGATGCGCGCGAGTACGTGGTCGACGAGGACATCGCGAAGGTGAGCCTGGTGGGCACGGGCATGAAGTCGAGCCCGGGCGTCGCGGCGCGCGCGTTCACCACGATGGGGGAGAACAAGATCAACATCCTCGCCATCTCGACCTCGCCCATTCGCCTGTCGATGGTGGTCGACGCGTCGGAGGCCACGCGCGCCGTGCAGGTGCTGCACACCGCCTTCGGCCTCGACTCCGACAGCGTGTTCGAGGAAACGCAGCTTTCCGCCGAGGAAATTGCCGCGAAGATGAAGAAGGGACGGTAAAAGGCTTCCGCCTGCCCTGACGGGACAGGCGAACCCGTCGACGCTGCGCGGCGCCCTGGCGGCCGATTTGGCGCTCCAAGCCCTCGTCGTGGCCCGAAGGCCACTTCCTCGGGCTTTCACGCCAACTCGACTCGCCCGGACGCCGCTCGCTGACTTTGCGCGCGATGCGGAACGCCGTCGATTCGTTTTACCTCAAGAAAAGCCTGATCAGCTTCTCACCTGCTGCGGTGTAGGGCTGATAGCGCATGGGCATGTCGAGCCAGGTGGCTTTTTTGAGGATGCTTTTCTTGTGGCTGAACGTGTCGAAGCTCTCGCGGCCGTGGTAGCTGCCTATGCCTGAGTTGCCCACGCCGCCGAAGCCCATTTCCGAGGTGGCCAGGTGCACGATGGTGTCGTTTATGCAGCCGCCGCCGAATGACACGTGTGTCAAAAAGCGCTGCTCAAGCGCATGGTCGGTGGTGAACAGGTACAGCGCGAGCGGCTTGGGGCGGCGCTTCACGAACGCCTCGGCCGCCGCGGCGTCGCGTACCTTGATCACGGGCATCACCGGCCCGAAGATCTCCTCCTGCATGACGGCGTCGCTTTCCGCCACGTTGTCGAGCACCGTGGGCTCGATGCTGAGGCTCTCGGCGCGCGACGTGCCGCCCGCCACCACCTTCTTCGGGTCGATAAGGCCCATGACGCGCTTGAAGTGCTTCTCGTTCACCATGTGCCCGTAATCGGGGTTGTCGAGCGGGGCCTCGCCGAACATGGCGGTTATTTGCTGCTTCACCAACTCGATGAACTCGTCGTGGACGCTCTCCTCGACGAGCACGTAGTCGGGAGCCACGCACGTTTGGCCGCAGTTCAGGTACTTCCCGAACACGATGCGCGCGGCAGCCACCTTGAGGTTCGCGCTCGCCGTGACGATGCACGGGCTTTTGCCGCCGAGCTCGAGCGTGACGGGCGTGAGGTTCGCCGACGCCTTCTCCATGACGAGGCGCCCCACCGTTGTGCCCCCGGTGAAGAAAATGTAGTCGAAGCGCTGGTCGAGCAGTGCTGTGTTCTCGGCTCGACCGCCTTCGACGGTGCGCACCCAGCGCGCGTCGAGGGAGGCGCCGTCGAACACTTCGGCGACGATGCGCGCGATGGCGCTGCTGGTGGCGGGCGAGTAGGCGCTGGGCTTCAGCGTGCAGCAGTTGCCGGCGGCGATGGCGCCGACGAGCGGCTCCATCGTGAGCATGAACGGGTAGTTCCACGGGCTCATGACGAGAACAACGCCGTAGGGCTCCGCCACGGTGAAGCTGCGCGCGGGGAAGTTCGCCAACCCCGTGCCTACGCGATGAGGGCGCGTCCAGCGGCGTACGTGGCGCATCTGGTAGCGCAGCTCGGCAAGCGTCAGGCCCACTTCGCACATATAGCTCTCGCAGCTCGATTTGCCCAGATCGGCTTTGAGCGCGGCGTTGATGTCGGGCTCGGCGGCCACGATGGCGCGCTCGAGCGCGGCAAGCGCCCGCAGGCGTGCCTCGACCGAGACGGTGGCGCCGGTTGCGAAGAAGGCGCGTTGGTCGGCCACGAGGGCTTGGATATCCGGTTCGTTCATGGTTCTCCTTTAGACGGCGGTCGTGAGGGCTGTGCGCGATAGGCGCGGCTTGGGGCGGGGTTTGGGGCGCGGCGGGCTTGGGGCGAGGCGGTTGCGCACGCGCAAGCTTTCCGCTAGGCGTCGGCGCGCGCGGCGGGCGAGGTCGGCGCCGCGTGCGCAGGGTCGGTCATTACCTTGTAGTACATGGATTCTAGCTCATGTGCGTCCATGAGCTTGGGAACGGGGTACAAAGGGTTGCTTTCCTCGTCGGCGTGGGCGGCCATGACGGGGATGTCCTCCTCGCGAATGCCCTCAAGCTTGTCGGGGATGCCGAGCGCGGCGTTCATGGCGCGCACCCATTCGACGAAGGCGCGCGCCGCTTGGGCGTCGTCGGAGGCCTGGGGGCTGCTTGCGTCCGCGCCCTCGTTTGCGTCCTCGTTCGCGTCCACGATGCCCGCCTCGCGCGCGAGTTGCGCCAGTTTCTTCTCGGCTGACGCTCCGTACTCGTCGAGGAAATAGGGCAGAAGCACCGCGTTCGCCAGGCCGTGGGCTATGCCATACTGGCCGCCGAGCGAGTGCGCGACGCCGTGCACGTAGCCCACGTAGGACTTCGTGAAGGCGATGCCCGCACAGTAAGCTGCGCGCAGCATGCCTTTGCGCGCCTCGGCGTCGTGCGGGTGCTCGTAGGCGCGCTGCAGATAGCGGTGTATGAGCGCGGTGGCCTCAACGGCGCGCGCCCGCGTCTCCCGCGTGGTCGAGCGGCCGATGTACGCCTCGACGGCGTGCACGAGCGCGTCCATGCCGGTCGTGGCCGTAACGTGCGGCGGCAAATCGAGCGTGGTGCGGTAGTCGAGCACGGCGTAGTGCGGAATGAGGCTGAAGTCGTTGATGGGGTATTTGTGGTGCGTCTCGCTGTCGGTGATCACGGCGGCGAGCGTTGTTTCCGAGCCGGTGCCCGCCGTGGTGGGGATGGCCAGAAAAAGCGGCAGCTTCCGGCGAACCTTCAGCAGGCCGCGCATCTTCTGCACGGGCTTGTTCGGTCGCACGACGCGCGCTCCGGCGGCTTTCGCGCAGTCCATGGCCGACCCGCTGCCGAATGCTATGAGCGCGTCGCATTGGTGGCTCAGGTAGGCGGCGCGGGCGGCCTCCACGTTGGCGATGGTGGGGTTGGGCACCACTTCGTCGAACACGCGGACGTGAATGCCTTGGGCGGCGAGCGCCTCCTCGAGCGGGCGCGTGAGCCCGAGCGCGCGAATGCGGCCGTCGGTCACGATGAGCGGCTTGCGGACGCCCTTCTCGGCGAGCAACGCCGCCGCTTCCTCGAACGTGGCGAGCGGGTGCGGCTCGCGATAGGGCAGCACGGGCAAAGCGATGCGAAAGCATGCTTGAAACAAGCGGCAATAGGTTTTGCGAAGGGGGTTCATGGGCGAGCCTTTCTGCTTCTTTGTGCGAGCGGTGCCGCGCTCGGCAGTCGCTGCGCTCGCGGTGCCGCGTTCGGCGGTCGCTGTGTTCGGCGGTCGCCGGCGTGCGCGCGGCGCTCCGCGGCGCTCGTGCGGCGGTCCGCTGTTAAAAATTTGACAATCAAACTAATTGCTAAGATTATCTAACTATTTTCGCGAGGGCAAGTCGTTTCACCGCCCGAGGGCGAATTATTTCGCGAAAACGCACTCAAACGGCATCGTGCGGTAATTTGCCGAATAGTGAGGCGCTGTCGCGCACGCGCGGCGGCGCGGTGTCGTATGCTTGCGCAGATTCATTCGAGTTGGACGCTCGGCGGTGTGCCGGGCGTGTGCGGAAGGCATGTGGATAGAGAGGAAGCTCGACGATGGCTTGGACGAAGGAAATGCCGAAAAACCCGGTGGTTGCGGTGGCGGGAGCTACGGGCGCGGTGGGGCAGGAGTTTCTGCGCGTGCTGCACGACGTGGACTTTCCCGCCGCTGAGGTGCGTGCGCTGGCGAGCGCGCGCTCGGCGGGCAAGAAGGTGGCATTCGAGGGCTGCGGGCAGGTGCCGGCCGGCGAGCTTACCGTGCAGGAGATGACCCCTGAGTCGTTTGAGGGCGTGGACATCGCGCTCTTTAGCGCGGGCGCGGGCGTGTCGCGCGCGATGCGCGAGGCGGTGGTTGCGGCGGGCGTCGTGATGATCGACAACTCGAGCGCGTTTCGCATGGACGAGGACGTGCCGCTGGTGGTGCCCGAGGTGAACCCCGGCGACATCAGCTGGCACTCGGGCGTGATCGCGAACCCGAACTGCTCGACCATCCAGATGGTGGCGGCGTTGAAGCCGCTTTACGAGCTTTCGCGCATCAAGCGCGTGGTGGTGTCGACCTACCAGGCGGCCTCGGGCGCCGGCGCGCCGGCGATGGCCGAGCTCTACGACCAAACGCGCGACTTTCTGAACGGCACGCCCGAGGACGAGCTGACCATAAGCGCGTTTGCGCACCGCATCGCGTTCAACTGCATTCCGCACATCGACGTCTTTTTGGACGACGGCTCCACCAAAGAGGAGTGGAAGATGGTGGTGGAAACGAAGAAGATCATGGGCGATGAGGACATCCAGGTGGCTGCCACCTGCGTGCGCGTGCCCGTGCTGCGCTGCCACGGCGAGGCCATCAACGTGGAGTTCGAGGACGAGGTGACGGTTGAGGCCGCGCGCGCCGCCCTGCAGGCAGCGCCCGGCATCACCGTGATGGACGACCCCGAGAACAAGGTGTATCCCATGCCGGGTTTGCTCGCCGGCACCGACGGGGCGTATGTGGGGCGTTTGCGCCGCGATCCGAGCGTCGAGCACGGCTTGGCGTTTTGGAACGTGGCCGACCAGATTCGCAAGGGCGCGGCCTTGAACGCCGTGCAAATCGCGCAGCTTCTGCTGCCGTAGCGGCTGCGGCGGGGCGGTGTGGGAATGCGCTGCCTTCTGCGGGGCGCTTGTGTCGGCACGCGGCGACAAGCGCTAAAATGGTGCGTCGCGCTCACGGCGCCTTGTGATGCACACCGTACCCAAACGAAGGAACGCCCTTTATGTCTGTCGACCTCGATACCTTAAACGCCCCGCAACGCGAAGCCGTGCTGACCACCGAAGGGCCCCTGCTCGTGCTGGCAGGCGCGGGCTCGGGCAAGACGCGCGTGCTGACGTTTCGCATCGCACGGCTGATCGAGCAGGGCGTCTATCCTTGGGCTATTTTGGCCATCACGTTCACCAACAAGGCCGCCGCCGAGATGCGCGAGCGTCTCGGCGCGCTGGTGGGACCCGCCAGCCGCGGCATGTGGGTGTCCACCTTCCACAGCATGTGCGTGCGCATCCTGCGCGCCGACGCCGAGCGCCTCGGCTTCTCCAAAAGCTTCACCATCTACGACACCGACGACCTCAAGCGCCTGTACAAAGAGATCATGGCCGAGCTCGACGTCGACCCGAAGCGCTTTCCCGTACATGCCCTGATGAACCGCATCTCGCAGGCGAAAAACGAGCTCATTGTGCCGGGCGACTTCGAGAAGCAAGTGGCCGACCCGGTGGGGAAGGTGGCGGCGCGCGTGTACACGCGGCTGCAGGAGCGTCTGCGCGCCGCCAACGCGTTCGACTTCGACGACTTGCTCTTGTACGCTTACCTGTTGCTGAAGAACCACGCGGACGTGCTTTCCGCCTACCAGGAGCGTTTCCGCTACATCATGGTGGACGAGTATCAGGACACCAACCATGCGCAGTACGAGATCACGATGCTGCTTGCGGCGGCGCACCAAAACATCATGGTGGTGGGCGACGACGACCAGTCCATTTACAGTTGGCGCGGCGCCGATTTGCGCAACATCCTGGAGTTCGAGAGCGACTTTCCGCAGGCGCACGTGGTGAAGCTGGAGCAGAACTACCGCAGCGTGGGCAACATCTTGGCGGCGGCGAACGCGGTGATCGCGAACAACCAGCACCGCAAGGTGAAGCGTCTGTTCACGGCGGCCGAGGACGGCGACAAGATCAACGTGTACATGGCCACCGACGAGCGCGACGAGGGGCGTTGGATCGCCGGCGAGATCGAGAAGCAGCGTGCGCAGGGCTTAAGCTACGACGACATAGCGGTGTTCTACCGCACGAACGCCCAGTCGCGCATGCTTGAAGACATGCTGCTGCGCGCGGGCGTGCCGTACCGCATCGTGGGCGGCACGCGCTTTTTCGACCGCGCCGAGATCCGCGACGTGATGGCGTACCTCACGCTGGTGGTGAACCCCGCCGACGACATCGCGGCCAAGCGCGTGGTCAACGTGCCCAAGCGCGGCGTGGGGAAAACCACGGTCGAGCGCATCGAGCAGTTCGCGCGCGAGATGGGCGTGCCGTTTCTGGAGGCGGCGGAGCTGGTGCTGGTCGACCCCGAGGTGCGCGCCGCCACACGGCGCGCGGTGGGGGAGTTCGTCGAGCTCATCAAGACGGCGCGCACCTACGGCGGCGACTTGCGCCGCGTGATCGAGGCGGTGGTGGACGCCTCGGGGCTCATCGGGGCGCTTGAGGCGGAAGGCACCGACGAGGCGCGCGGGCGCATCGAGAACATCCAAGAGTTCATGGGCGTGGTGGACGAGTTTGCGGAAACGCACGACGACGAGGGGGATTTCGCGGCGCCGACGGCGGAGGGTGGCGCGGGCGACGGCGCGGTCGCAGACGAGCCGGTGCGCGTGCTGCGGGGCGACTCGCTGGCCGACTTCATCGAGTGGGTGCGTCTGCGCACCGACCTCGACACCATGACCGAGGACGGGCACGCCGTCACGCTGATGACGGTGCACTCCTCGAAGGGCCTGGAGTTCGACTGCGTGTTCGTGGCGGGCATGGAGGAAACGCTGTTCCCGCACATGAACTCGGTGGGCGACGCGGCCAGCGTGGAGGAAGAGCGCCGACTGGCGTACGTGGCCATCACGCGCGCCCGCAAGCGGCTGTTCCTCACCTGCGCGCAACAACGGCAGATCTTCGGGCAAACGTCGGCGAACCCCACGTCGCGTTTCCTGATGGAGATTCCGAGCGAGCTGCGGCGCACCTCCGGCGTGGGGTCGGCGGGCTTCTCGGGTACGGGATGGGAAAAGCGCGGAAGCCGCCGAGGCATTGCCGGCTCGGGCGTTGAGGCGGGCGAAGGGCGCGTGTTCGGGCGCTCGAGCGCCAGCGGCTCGGCGGGGCGCGGCGACCGCACGCGGGCGGGTCGTAGCGGGCATACGGGCATGAGCCTTGCCGAGGGGATGCGCACGCACGGCGCGGGGTCGCGCGTGTCGGGTTCGGCGGGAACGTCGGGCGTCTCGCGGAAGAAGTCGGGCGCTGCGGCCGTGTTCGCGGTGGGCGATACGATAGACCACAAGACGTTTGGTCGCGGCAAGGTGATGAAGATCGACGGCGACACGCTGCACGTCAAGTTCGCCAAAACCGGCCAAACGAAGAAGCTGCTGAAGGATTACGCGCCCATCGTCAAAGTCCGCCCGTCCTGACGGAGCGGGCGAACTCGCCGACGCTGCGAGGCGCCGAGGCGCCCGCCTAAGCCCCTTGTGCAGGACTCGGCGTTGGCCCTTAAGCCAACTTGGTCCTGCGGCGGGGCTTATGCGGGCGCCTCGGCGCCTCTCGCTGGCTTTACGGCGTTTTGCGGCACCTCTTTCTTGTCCGCTCCCGTGTTCGCGCTCCTTCCTCTCCCTTTCGCCGCGTAGATGCGGGTTTTTAGCGACTTGGCGGTTGCGGCCGCGCTCTTGCGCCGCGTTGCGCGCTATACTGCCACGCGAAACCCGCACCATATGCACGCACTCGACTCAAGGAGCCTTCCTGTGCCATCACCCGTCATCGTCGTGGGGCATCGCAACCCCGACAACGACTCCATCTGCGCCGCCGTTGGCTACGCGTACCTGAAAAACGAGCTCGCGAAGCGCGAGGGGCGCGCCGACGCCGTGACGTACATGCCCGCGCGCTTGGGCCCCATGCCGCCTGAGAGCGCGTGGATCCTCGAGAGCAACGGCATCCCTGCGCCGAAGGTCATTCCGCACGTGCACGCGCGCATCGCCGACGTCATGACCACCGATCTGGTCACCATCAGCCACGACGCCACGGTGCTCGAGGCCGGCAAGCTGCTGCGCCAGAACAGCATTCGCTCGCTCGTGGTTACCAACGACGACGGCACCTTCCGCGGGCTTATCGCCACGCGCGCCATCGCCAACCGCTACATCTCGGCCACCGACGTGCTCGACGAGGACGGGTCGAACTCCATGGCGGTGGCGGCGTCGCTCATCGAGTCGCTCGGGCAGCGCGTCAGCGAGCTCACCGAGGAAAACGTGCTCGTGCTCGATGCGGAAGGGCTGCTCAAAGACGCCATCGACGACTTGATCTCCAGTGAACTGCGCGAAGGCGTGGTCCTCGACGACGACGGTTTTTGCATCGGCATCGTCACGCGTTCCGACATCGCGTCGCGGCCGAAGCGCAAGGTGGTTCTCGTCGACCACAACGAGACGCGCCAGGCGGCGCCCGGCATCGAGGAGGCGGACGTGGTGGAGATTCTCGACCACCACCGCATCGCCGACGTGATGACGGCGAACCCCATTCAGTTTCTAAACCTGCCCGTGGGCTCGACGGCCACCATCGTCACGATGGAGTTCCGCAAGCACGGCGTGGACGTGCCGCGTGAGATCGCGGCGGTGCTGCTGTCGGCCATCATGACCGACACGGTTATCTTGAAGTCGCCCACCGCCACGGCCGTCGACCGCGACCAGGTGGACTACCTGGCGGGCATCTTGGAGGTCGATCCCACCGAGTTTGGCCTCAAGGTGTTCCGCACGCGCGGCGGCGAGGATGATATGCCGGTGAAAGATTTGGTGGAGGCCGACTCGAAGGAGTTTTTGTTCGGCGACCACACCGTGCTCATCGCGCAGCACGAAACGGTCGACTTGGCGGCGGTCATGGCGCGCGAGGACGAGATTCGCGCGCACATGCGCTCGATTCTGGAGGCGCGCAAGTACGAGTTCGTGCTGCTCATGGTGACCGACATCATGGCGGAGGGCAGCCAGTTCATCTGCGAAGGCAACCGCCGCGTGGTGAACCGCGTGTTCAACATCAACTGCACCGGCGTCGGCGGCACGTGGATGCCCGGCGTGCTGTCGAGGAAAAAGCAGGTGGCGGCGAAGCTGTTGGGGTAGGGGCTCAGCAAAGCGTCTCCTCTACGCGCTTCGCCAGAAACGCGTAGAATCGGGCGGCGTCGCTTTCTTCCTTCACGTGGGGCGCGCAGCCGATAGAGATGGTTCGCGCGAACTCCTGCTCCTCGAGCAGCACGAGCCGCGCGTTGCCGCCGTCGAGGCTCTCCCAGCTGCGGGTGGGCCAAAAGCCCACGCCGAGCCCCGCGCCGATAACCTTTTTCACAATGGCGGGGCTGTCGCTTTCGAACGTGATGCGCGGAAAGAACAGCCTCTGCGCGCAAAGCGTGTCGCAGATTGCCCGAAAGCGGCGAGAACCCGCCAAACAGATGAAGTCCTCGCCCGCAAGTTCTTGGAGCTGCGCGGTTTTGCCGTAGCGGCTTTCCTGCGGAACCGCCACGCCGATGCGCTCGCTGAACAGCGCGCGCTTGCCTTCCGTTTGCGTGTTGGCTGCCCCGATTGCCTCGTCGTTGCTCGGATGCATGCCGCGCCTTTCTCTCCGAAGCGAGGTGTCGGGGTCTTCGGGCATGACGGCGCGTATGCGCGCGGCGAGCTGCTGCTCGAAGGCGTTTGTGCTGGGGGTATCGGGCGGAAGCGGTGCCTCGAGGGTGGTAACGACCACGTCGGGCCGCTGGGCGCCTTCCGCTTGCGATATGCGAAACGTCACGTCGGGGTGGTGCTCCTTGTAGGCGGCAATGGCGTCGACGGCGAGGGTTGAGGCGGCGTAGATGCCCACGCTTACCGTGCGCTCGCTTTGCTCGGCGAAGGCGCGCACGTCGCCTGTGGCGGTGCGCAAGCTCTCGACGGCAGGGGCAATGCGGTCGCGCAGGTAGGCGCCTGCGGGCGTGAGCTTGATGCCGCGTCCCGACCGCTCGAACAGCTCGACTCCCAACTCGTGCTCAAGCCGATGGATCGACTGCGTCAGCGCGGGCTGGGCGATATGGAGCCGGCGTGCGCTGTTGGTCACGTGCTCGGTGCGCGCCACTTCGAGAAAGTACGTCATTTGCTGCAAATCCACGGATGGCTCTCCCTGCCTTAGGTAATTTATAACATATGCGTTATCAAATACATTTTAATTATATATTAGACAATATGTGTTGGAGCACTAGAATCGAATGCGTTGCTGTTGAGCCAGCGCGAATGCCTTTGGGTTGCATCCCTGTTGAACCCTCGGCCGACTCTCGTCTTGCTACCATCGCGCCGTTGGCGCTCGCGCGGCTCGGCGGCGCATCGGAAGCCGGAAGAAGTCAAAAGAAGGCAAGGACAAAGCAATAGGGAAGGCGGTTTGCAGCAGCATGGCGGAATTGTTGGAGGCGGCGATGCTTATGTGCTTCGGCTTGTCGTGGCCGATGAACGCGTACAAAGGCTATCGGGCGGAAACGGCGGTCGGCACAAGCTGGCAATTTATCGCGTTGATCACGTTGGGGTATTTCGCCGGCATCGCGGCGAAGTTCGCTTCGGGCAACATCAATTGGGTGCTGGCGGTCTACTTCATCAACGTGGTTTGCATCGCGGCGAATTGGCTCGTGTATTTCAGGAATCGCCGTCTCGACGCGCAGCGCGAAATCGTGAACGCCTCCGTCGAGCTCAAGGAGCGCCGCGCCTCGCGCGAGCGCGCGATACGGGCCGCCGAGGAGGGCTATATCGCGGGCGTGCGCACGGCGCAGCAACGCTAACGGCGTGCTCGGTACGCGCGCGACACAGCAGCGGTGATGCGCGCTCGGCATATCCCTACACTTTCTTTTCGATGAAATGTTTCACGTGAAACACTTGTGTTGCGCACGGATGTTTCACGTGAAACATTTTCGCCGCTTATCGGAAGTGCGGGCGGGGGGCTCTCTTGCGCGGTAGAATCTCGTGTCGTTGAGGGCGCCAGGTGCCAGAAGCGTCGGCGCGTCGGATCAACCCCTGAAGGGCGATGTGCGCCAACCCCTGAAGGGCGACGCGCGCCAACGCTTAAGGCGTGATGCGAGCTGGCGCTTGAACCGGCGCCGAATCGGTGCCCGAATCGGCGCTTGAAGAGCGGTGCGCATACCGTGCGAAAGGGAGGCTAGGCGAGATGAACGCTGAGAGGTTGCTGGGCTCGTTTCTCGAAATGGTGAAGATCGAGAGTCCTTCTTGGCACGAGGCGGCGATGGCCGACTATTGCGTTCGCGCTCTTGAGGACATGGGGTTTGCCGTGCGCGTCGACGACTCGGCGGCTCAAACGGGCTCCGACACGGGCAACGTCATCGCGCATTTGCCGGGGACGCCGGGAGCGGCGGGGCGTCATATCGCGTTTTCGGCGCACATGGACACCGTGGTTCCCTGCCAGGGCATTGAGCCCGTGATCGAAACGCGCGCTGTCGAGGGGGCAGCGGACAAGCGCGGCGAAGGAGCGGTGGATGCGCGCGGC
>JAUNGO010000068.1 GCA_030524475.1 Eggerthellaceae bacterium
ACCGTGAGAGAGGCGAAGCGACATGAAACAAGAATTGCAGGAGAAGCTGCAAAAGCCGTTCAAGGGAACGGTGCGGGTTTTCGGGCGTGCTGTGCCGAAGAAAGGACTGGCGGCGGCGGGAAGTGCTTTGTGCGCTGTGGCGGCGGTTGCCGTTGCCGTCGTCCTCGTCGACCCGTTTTCCGCCGCGCTGGGGTCGGGCGATGCCGACTGGAGCGCCGCGAGTGCCGACGCTGCAGCGCGTGCGATCGCCGCGCAGGACGCGAGTGACGCGCAGGTTGCAAGCGATTCCGATGCCGAAGCCGACGGTTCCGCTGAAACCGACGACGCGGCGCACCAAGGCGAAGGGCAGGGCGATGACCAGGGAAAAAGCGCTGATGCTGCGGCGGATTATTCCGCGTCCGACGGCGACGGCCAGGCAGGTGCCCAATCCGGCGGCGGCTTCGCAAGCGGCTCCACAAGCAGCGCGGAGTCCGGCGCTGCGCCCGCGCACACGCATACGTGGGTTGAGCAAATAGAGGTCATCGAGCATCCGGCCCAGTACCAGATCATCCACCATGACGCGGTGGGCAGCTATATGTGCATCTGCAACGGGTGCGGCGCCCAATTCGCCACCGACGACGAGATGGGCGCCCACGCGAAGGCGCAGCTCCTTGCCGGGAACTACGCATGCGGAAGCTACCGCGTTGAGTTCGTGGCAACGCAGCAGGCCTACGACGAGCAGGTGCTGGTGCAAGACGCATGGACCGAGACCGTGACCACGGGCTCGTATTGCGCGGTTTGCGGCGCAACGAAATAGCAGCGCGTCAAGCCGAAGGGTCGGGAAACGTGCATATGCTGCGAGGGTTTAACGGGGGCTTATGCGCGGTGATAAAGTATGTTCGAACGAGAATTTTTGGAGGTCGGTATGTACTGCACGCAATGCGGTAGCGAAATAAAGGACGCGGCAAAGTTCTGCACGGCGTGCGGGGCGCCCGTAGCGGGGGCTATTTCGGTGGTGGGCGAGGGAAGGGCGGCCACAACGGGGGCGGAATGGGTCGCACAAACGACCGCAGAAACGACCGCTGGGTCGGGTTCGCCTTCTTTCGCCGCCGAACCCGCCGAACCCGCTGCCGACTCTCAACCCGTCACCTTCAAGGCTGTCATGGACACCGCCAAGCAGAAAAGTAAGCGCCGCATCCCTTTGGTGGTGCTGCTGGCTTTGGCGCTTGCGCTTACCTCCGGCGTGGCTTACGCGGCGTACCGCGTGTACACCGACGTCATCGTGCCCGCCATGCAGGCGCAGCAGGAGCAGCAAGGGCAGGGCGCCGACGCACCCGCGCAGGGCGAACCCGCCGCGGAAGAACCCGTAACCGCCGAGGTAACGGGCAACCCGCAAAGCATTTTCCAGGTGGCAGAAATTCTGGCGATGGACCCCGCGCAGATGTCGGACTACTTCGAGTCGCAGGGCTTTGCGCGCACCGACACCGACGACGACGCTGCGGGCCTGTACTCATACCCGGGGGCCGACCCGTACACCGCTTGGCTGACCGATCCGGGCGACTTTGCGCCGTTCGCGGCGGATGCCTACGCGGCGTACTTCGACAAGAACTACTTCGAAACGAACGAGGCCGCTTCCACGTCCGCAACAAGAAGCTATGGGCCAGCGCTGGTTGTGGGCGGTGCGGCGGTCGACGTGTGGCACTGCTCTACTGAGTACGCTGACGCGTCCTCTTTGCAGGCGGGCAAGGTACCGCAAAGCGTCATGCTGGTAAACCTTCCTGTGGCCGACCTGGGTGAAGACGACGTTGCGGCGTTTTGCGAGGCGTGCAACCTGGGCATGCCCGCTGCTCATTTCAGCTACGCGATGGACGAGGACGTGGCATCCGCCAATACGGTTTACGTGGGCTACGCCGAAGCGGACGACGGCCAGCGTTACGTGTGGTATCTCTCGCTTCGAGAATACACGTCCGACGACTCGTCGAATACCTCGACCGCGTACCACACGGCCACGCTTGGCTGCGTGAGGTACGAAGTGGCGTGCGATTTATTGGTTGACGGCAGCACGTCGATAAAACTCTACACGGCCGACGAATGGGCCGCAGCCGATGCGGACGTCCAGGCGCTGATGATTGCCCAAAGCTTGGTGCAAGACAAGTCTATGGGCAACGGCAGCATGCGTACCAACGTTGTGACGGGCGAGAAGGAGATGGCGTTCAGCGTTGCAGGCAGCGACGAATACGAATGGCGCTTCTCGGCGTACACCATCGAGCCCGGTCAAACGAGCGATACCGTAACCCTTGTGCCCACCGACCCCGACCTTGAGTCGGTGGAAACCTACGACAGCCCCAACTTGAGGTAGCAGCCCATGAGCAGCGAACAACCCGACCAGCATGATGAAGAAGCCTTCGAGAGCGTTCGAGCGGCGCGGCGGCTTGTCGACGAGTTGGCGGGCATAGCGAAACGTGCCGGCACATCCTCGGACGAAAGCCCGTCCGGGGCGGCTGGGACAGCTGAGGCGTTTGGGGCAGCTGGGACCTCCGAGGCGTCTTTGGCGGCCGCAAAGCCCTCAGCGCTGCATTCGCCTGCGCCCGCACAGCTTCCCAACGTGTTCGCCGTGCCGCGTGGCAGCGGCGTCGCCGTCATTCGCATGGCCGATTGCATTCTGAACCGCACGTCGGCCAGCGCCATAGGTAATGCCGACCCGGTGTTCGAGAAGGCCGAGGCGCTGCTGTTCGAAGCCTGCATGTTTCTTCTGCGTGATTGGTTTCCCGAAGAAGACTGTAGCTTCGAGGGCATCGCGCGGCTGCTCGACATGGCGGACGCGCGGCCGGGAAACGCGAGCTACCAATCGGCGCTTGACTGCCTGTTTTTCCAGCTTGAGCAGGGCCGCATCTACGTGCCCGACGAGGAAAGCGGGGTTTTCGCGTGGCAGCGCTCGCGCCTGCGCCGATACGACGGGCTGATGGCGGCCGACGGCAGGGGCGTGCTGCCGGAAGACGACCCGGCGCTTAAGTGCTACTGCGCGTTCGGACGTTATGCGGGGAAGAGGCGCGGCGCGGTCATCGACAGCTGCAAGCTGCGCTATCGGGGCGTGGCGGCGCTGTACGGTGTGGAGCTTTCTCCGTCGCGGGCGGGCGCGAAACCGCGCAAGGCGTCGCGGCTCAAAGGTGACAGCGCGCAAGGCGCGCGCTCGGCGTTCGCCCGTGAGGCTCACGGCGGCACGGCGGAACAGCGCCTTGAAGACATGGTGGGCTTGGCGTCGGTCAAGCGCGAGTTCGAGAATATACGCGCGCGACTGGAGTGGGAGCGCAAGATGGCCGACGCGGGGCACGCCGTGAGCAGCGCCGCGTCGCACCATATGGCGTTTTTGGGCAACCCCGGCACGGGCAAGACCACGGTGGCGCGCATTGCCGCGCGTCTGCTGTACGAGATGGGCGCCATCGAGTCGTCGCGCGTCGTGGAGCGCGACCGCGGGACGTTGGTGGGAAGCAAATGGGGGCAAGGCCCCGAAAACCTTAACGCCGCGTTCGAGGAAGCAGCGGGCGGCGTGCTGTTCATCGACGAGGCGTATGCCCTCGTGCAGGGCGAAGACGACAAGGCGGGGCTTGGCGGCGAGACGCTTGCCGTCCTGGTGAAGCGCATGGAGGACGAGCGCGAAAGCACGGTCGTCATCTTGGCGGGCTATGAGGAGGAAATGAAAGACCTGTTGAAGATGAACCCAGGCCTTGCGTCCCGCATCTCGCACACGCTTCATTTCGACGACTTTACCGCCGACGAGCTGCTGTCAATTCTGCTTTCCTTTGTCGAGCGCGATGGCTTGGCCCTTGAAGATACCGCGCGGACGCTTTGCCTCGACCACTTCGGTAAGGCGCGCAAGCGGCCCCTTTTCGGTAACGGCCGATTCGTGCGCGAGTTCTACAATCGCCTGCTGGAGGCCCATGCGCGCAACGTACGCGACGCAAACGACATTTCAACGTTGCGGTTGCTTGCCGAGCGCGACGTGCGCAGTCTGGTGGAGCCGGACTTGGGACAGGCGGCATCGGGCGAAGAGGAGCTGGCGCGGCTTGTTGGGCTTACCGAAGTCAAGCGCGAGCTTTTGGGGTTCAAGCAGCACCTGGCGTTCCAGCGCGCGCGTTTAGCGAACGGTGTGCCGCTGGGTGAGGCGGCAGGCACCCACATGGTGTTTGAGGGCAGCCCCGGCACGGGCAAGACCACGGTGGCGCGCCTGGTCGGCAACATTTTGCTTGAGAGCGGCGCGCTGTCCGAGGGGCACGTGATTGAGGTCGACCGCGGCGACTTGGTCGGCAGCTACGTGGGCGAGACGGCGAAGAAAACCAAGCGCGCCATCGACCAGGCGGCGGGCGGCGTGCTGTTCGTTGACGAGGCGTACGCGCTGTGCCGCGACGCTCGCGACACGTACGGCATGGAGGCCGTCGACACGCTGGTCAAGGCGATGGAGGACATGCGCGACAACTTGACGGTCATTTTCGCGGGGTATCGCCGCGAGATGGACGACTTTCTGCAGGTGAACCCTGGTCTTGCGTCTCGCATTTCCTACACGCTCACCTTCGAGGACTACTCGACCGACGAACTGGTGGACATCTTCCGCCTGATGTTGAGGCAAAATTCGTTTGCGATGGACGACGAGGTGTTGGGCATGGTGCGCGCCGACCTCGAGGAGGCGCGCGGGCAGGAGGGTTTCGGAAACGGCCGCTACGTGCGCAACCTGTTCGAGAAGGTGCTGCGCGAGCACGAGAGGAATTGCGACCTTGCCGATGTGCGTGCTCTCACGCTCATCACCGCCGCAAGCGTGCAAAGCGTCACCGAGGAAGCGCGCGAGGCCCGCAACAAAGCCAAGCGCCCCAAAGTGGGGTTTGAGAAGAAGGACAAAACGTGAACAAGATGGAGCTTTTGGCGCCAGCGGGCGGGATGGAGCAGCTTCGGGCGGCGGTGCGGTTCGGGGCCGACGCGGTGTATCTGGCGGCCGACCGCTTCGGCATGCGCGCTCGCGCGGCGAACTTCGCGCTGGCCGACATCCCGGAAGCGGTGGCGTTCGCGCACGCGGCGGGCGTGAAGGTGCACGTGACCTGCAACGTGTTGATGACGCCTGACGACATAGACGCGCTGCCTGCGTATTTGCGCGCGCTTGACGCGGCGGGGGTGGATGCGCTCATCATCGGCGATATGGGCGCGTTCGCGCTGGCGCGCGAGCACGCGCCGCACGTTGACCTGCACGTGAGCACGCAGGCGAGCGTGGCGAACGCGGCGGCGGCGCGCGTGTGGCACGCGTTGGGCGCGCGGCGCGTGGTGTGCGCCCGCGAGATGAGCCTGGCCGACATCGCGCGGCTGCGCCAAGACGCGCCGCCCGACCTGGAGATCGAGGCGTTCGCGCACGGCGCCATGTGCATGGCGGTGTCGGGCCGCTGCCTGATCAGCAGCTACCTCACGGGCCGCTCCGGCAACAAGGGCCACTGCACGCAGCCCTGCCGCTGGAGCTATACGTTGGGCGAGCTGGCAGAAGGCGGCGAAGACATGGGCGCGTGCGACGCGGATTCCGGCGCGTGTGGCGCGGCGTCGGGCGGCACACGGCTCGTGCTCGAAGAAGAGAAGCGCCCGGGCGAGTTCTTCCCCATTGAGCAGGACGGACGCGGCACGTTCATCATGAATGCGAAAGACCTCTGCATGATCGAGCATCTCGACGCGCTGGCGGCGGCGGGCGTCGACTCCATCAAGATCGAGGGTCGCAACAAGAAGGCGTTCTACGTGGCGTGCGTGGTGGGCGCGTACCGCCGCGCGCTCGACGGCGCGCCGATTCCTGAGGTGCTGCCCGAGGTGTATGCGGTGTCGCACCGTCCCTACGGCACGGGCTTCTACTTCGGCGAGGCTGAGCAAGCGCCCGCCTACGACGGCTACGAGCAGGAAACCATGCACGTGGCTGACGTGGTGGAGGGTGGGGAAGCAGATGCTTTCTCCATCGTTGCGCGCTGCCGCAACCGGTTCGCGGAGGGCGACGAGCTTGAGGTGCTCGCTCCGCACGCGCCGGTGCGCGCCCTGCGCGTGCGTAACCTCACGTGGCTGCCCGACCCGACCGACGACGACCCCGCGCCTGCGCCCGTGCCCGTCCCCGTGGCGAACCGCTCGTGCAACCGGTACCGCTTCGAAGCCGAATGGGTGAGGGAGGGCGCGCCCGCGAAAAGCGACACGACGGCGGAAAACGAAGCGTTTGCGGAAGGCGGCGCGCTGGCGAGCGGCTCCGCGCCCGCGCCGTCGTTTGCCGTTCCCGCCGGCTCGTTTCTGCGCGTGCGGAAGTTCCGCCGCTCGGCTCGACACGGGTAGGAAAGTTTTCCGTTCGCCCCGCTATCGCTTAAACCGAATGCAAGGCTTCGGAAAATCGCAGCGTGCGCTTGGGGCGCGGCTGCTTATAATGGCACGCATGGAAAACGTCAAACACATATTTCAAACCCGCGCGTGCCCGGTGTCGTTCGAGATCTTCCCGCCCAAGGGCGATCTCACGCTTGAGACGGCGCGCGAGGTGGCGGGCGGCATCGCGCGCGTCAACCCCGACTTCATCTCGGTCACCTACTCGGCGGCGGGCAGCGGCAACGGGCGCGCCACCACCGCCATCGCGGCCATGATCCAAGACGAGCTGGGCATCGCCAGCGTGGCGCACCTTACGTGCGTGTCGGCAACGCCCGCCTCGCTCGAGGCGTCCATCGCCGACATGAAGGCGCGCGGCATCACCACGGTGCTCGCCCTGCGCGGCGACCTCGCGCCCGGACAAGAGCCTTCGCGCTACCGCTTCGCGAAAGACCTCATCCCCGAGCTCAAGGACGCCGGCTTCTGCGTGGGGGCGGCGGCGTATCCCGAGGGGCACATCACCTGCGAGAGCGACGCGGAAAACATTGCGCACCTGCGCGCCAAGCAAGACGCTGGCGCCGATTTCTTCGTCACGCAGCTGGCCTTCGACAACGAGCGCATCTACCGTTTCCTCGACGCGGCCGACGCGGCGGGCGTGACTGCGCCCATCACCTGCGGCATCATGCCGTTCATGAGCAAGTCGTAGATCACGCGCATGGTGTTCATGTGCGGCGCCTCGCTGCCGTCGCCGGTGATCAAGCTTTTGGCGAAGCACGAGGACGATGCGCAAGCGCTGCGCGCGGCGGGCGTGCGCTACGCGTGCGACCAGCTGGTGGGTCTGGCGCAACACGGCGTGCGCGGTCTGCACGTGTACTCGATGAACCACCCCGACATTGCCGCCTCCGCCGCAGACGCGCTGCGCGCGGCAGGTTTTTGCGGAAGCTCATCGTGCGGCTAGCGGCGCGCGTCGACGTTTCGGAGGCGTTGGGGTATCTGGGCCATGCGGGTCAGGAGCTCTCGCCCGACCTTGCGCGGCGCCTTGACCGCGCGGTCGAGCTTGCGCAGGCGTGCGACCCTCAAGGCGTGGCGCGCGCGTTTCCCGTGGCGGCGCTCGAGCGCGACGCGCAGGGCATGCCGTGCGCGGTGCGCCTGGAGGGCACGCCGCTGGTTCTTTCCGGCTACGACGTTGCGCGGCATCTGAGCGGCGCGCGTGAGGTGGTG
Organism: Eggerthellaceae bacterium; assembly: GCA_030524475.1. Lineage (GTDB taxonomy): Bacteria > Actinomycetota > Coriobacteriia > Coriobacteriales > Eggerthellaceae > CAAEEV01. Next base: position 7,558 of record JAUNGO010000068.1, read on the forward strand.
CTCATGGCGGTCACGCTCGGGCTGGCAAGCGAGCAGACGCTGCGGCGCGAACAGGCGCTCAGCCCCACCGACGGGCTTTTGCTCGACGCGTGCGCGTCGGCGTTGGCGGAAAGCGCGGCGAACGAGCTCTCGCGCGTGGTGGCGCTCCGCGCGGCCGAGCGCGGCTTGACGGCGGGCGCGCGCTTCAGCCCCGGCTACGGCGATTTGCCGCTCGACGTCCAGCGGGCACTTCTCGACGCGCTCGACGCCACGCGGGCGCTGGGCGTGACGGTCACGCCGGGAAACCTGCTCGTGCCGTCGAAAAGCATCACGGCGGTGGCAGGGCTGTTCGCGGAAGGCGGGAAAGACGCAGAGGCTGCCGAAAGCGCGGAAAGCGCGGAAGCTGCCGAAGACGTGCGGGCCGTGGGAGGCACCTCCGCTTCCCCCGCGCGCACCTGCGCTGTCTGCCACCTTGCCCCCACTTGTATTCTCCATGCCCAAGGAAGGACGTGTTATGGCCGCTGATCTGGCGAAACTGCGCATCAAGGACGATCATCTCAGGCGTGTGCTTAAAGGCGAGGCGTTCCTTGTCGAGGACGGGGGTATGGGCACCATGCTCCAGGCGACGGGTGCTTTGGGCGCGGGCGAGGCGCCCGATTTGCTGAACCTCACGAACCCGCAGGTCATCGTCGACATTCAGCGCGCGTACGTGGAGGCGGGCGCGCAGCTCGTCAGCACCAACACGTTCGGCGCGAACGCCCTCAAGCTTGAGGGGCGCGCCACGGTGGCCGAGGTGTTCCAGGCGGCGGCGAACAACGCGCGGGCGGCGGGCGCGCGCTACGTGGCGGGCGACATCGGGCCTGTGGGCGCGCTGCTCGAGCCGCTCGGCACGCTCTCGTTCGACGCGGCGTACGACCTGTTCGCCGAGCAGGTGCGCGCCGCCGACGCGGCGGGCTGCGACGTCATCGTGGTCGAGACGATGGCCGACCTGCGCGAGGCGAAGGCGGCGGTGCTCGCGGCAACGGAAAACTGCGACCTTCCCGTGTTCGTCACCATGACCTTCGGCGAGGACGGGCGCACCTTTTTGGGCACAACGCCCGCGGTGGCGGCGGCCGCGATCTCGGCGATGGACGTGGCGGCGGTGGGCGTGAACTGCTCGCTGGGCCCGGCGGAGCTTGCGGGCGCGGTGCGCGAGGTGGCGCGATTCGCTCGCTGCCCCGTCGTCGCGAAGCCCAACGCGGGGCTGCCCCACCTGGTCGACGGCGAAACGCGCTACGACGTGGCCCCCGCCGACTTCGCGCGCGCGATGGAGCAGCTGATTGAGGCGGGCGCGAGCATCGTGGGCGGCTGCTGCGGCACCACGCCCGAGTTCATCGCCGAGCTGGCGCGCATGCTGGAGGGTCGCGCCCCCGCGCCGCGCGCTCCCGAGGACGCCTTCGTGGTGACCAGCGCGCAGGAGGCGGTGGTGCTGCCGGCGGGCGTCGCGCGCGTGGCCGTCATCGGCGAGCGCATCAACCCCACGGGGAAGAAGAAGCTGAAGGCCGCCCTGCGCGAGGGCAACTACGACTACGTGGTGGGTGAGGCGGTGGCGCAGCAGCGCGCGGGCGCGAGCATCCTCGACGTGAACGCGGGTTTGCCCGACATCGACGAGGCGCGCGTGCTGCGCGAGGTGGTGGAAACGCTGCAGTCCACGGTGACGCTGCCGTTGCAGATCGACTCGTCGGATGCGGCCGCCGTTGAGGCGACGGTGCGCGTGTATGCGGGAAAGCCCCTGATCAACTCCGTAAACGGAAAACGGGAGAGCCTTAAGGCCGTGCTGCCCGTGGCGAAGCGCTACGGGTGTGCCGTGGTGGGGCTCACGCTCGACGAGGGAGGCATCCCCCCGACGGCGGAGGGGCGCCTCGCCGTGGCGGAGCGCATCGTGCGCGCGGCCGAGGCGGCGGGCATCCCGCGCTCCGACGTGGCGATCGACTGTTTGGTGATGGCGGCCGCCACCAACCAAGCGGAAATCCGCGAGGTGCTGCGCGCCGTGGCGCTGTGCAAGGAGCGCCTGGGCGTGCGCACGGTGCTCGGCGTGTCGAACGTGAGCTTCGGCATGCCGCAGCGCAACCTGCTGAACGCGACGTTTTTGGCGGCGGCGTTCGGCGCGGGGCTCGATATGCCCATCCTGAACCCGCTCTCGGCGCGCTACTGCGACGCGGTGGCGGCGTTTCGCGTGCTCAACGGGCAAGACGCGGGCGCGGCTGCGTTCGTCGAAAGGTATGCGAACTCGAGCGACCACTATGATGTTGCGGAGGCCGCATCGGCGCGCGCGTCGGCTACGGATGCCGCGGCGCTTCGTTCAGAAGCTTCGCAGCCTTCACTACGCACCGCGGCATCCGCAGCCTTGGGGGATGCGGGTTCGGCGCTTTCGGTCGTGGGAGATGGGAGCTCGGGGGCTTCGTTGACGTCCGCAGCCTTGGGGAAGGGGGAAAGGTCTGGCTTGGGAGTTGGTGCCGACTTGCGCCCTGTTCCTGTCACGCCTGCTTTCTCCGACGCACCTGAGTTGGTGGCTCGGGCGGCTCAGCTGGTGCTTGAGGGGCGCGCGGCGCCGATGGGCGAGGCCGTGCGCGCGCTGCTTGAGGGTCATGAGGCGCTCGACGTGATCAACGGCGTGCTCATCCCCGCGCTCGACGTGGTGGGGGAGCGCTACGACGCGGGCGCGTTCTTCCTTCCGCAGCTCATGGCGTCGGCCGAGGCGGCGAAGGCGGGCTTCGACGTGCTGCGCGAGCACACGCTGGCTGGGGCGGCTGCGGGCGAC
>JAUNGO010000069.1:0-9097 GCA_030524475.1 Eggerthellaceae bacterium
GAGGGCTTGCGCGTTAAAGGGGTAGCTGGGGAAGGCGAACTGCTTGCCCTCCTGCAGCGACATGCCGCCCAGGATGCCGCACATGCCCGCCTCCTGCGCGTTGCCGCCGTGCATGCCGAGCGCCTCCACGCAGATGGTGTGCGCCCCCAGTTCCGCCGCGCGCGCCGCCGCGTTCAAGCCGCCGCCGCCCGCGCCCACCACGCAGATGTCGCACTCGTAGTCCCAAACGGCAGGAACGTCGCGCGGCGGGATGGGCGAGGCGTCGTTGGCTGGGAAAGCCGCCGCATTGTGCTCTCGGTACGTGCCGTCGGCGGCGCTCGCGTTCGTGGCGTCGCTGGCGGGCGTTGTCACCTCGTGCGCGCCGTCGGCCGACCAGCTGCCAATGCGCTCGTCGGCGTAGGCCGCGCCCGCCGCCGCGCCCGTTGCCGCCACGCTTGCCGCCGCGGCCCCGCCTGCGAACAGCGCCGCGCGCCCCAGAAAGTCGCGGCGCGACATGGTGTGCGGCGAAGACGCCGCGTGTTTCTTCTCCATGGTTGCCCTCCTGTCTTTAAGCGCCTTGTGCGCCCGCCGCGCTGCTGGTCGCGCCAGCTGCGCCGGCAGCCGCGCGCGCCTGGTCGAGCGCGTCGTCCGTGGCGTTTTTCACCGCCGCCGTGGTAACGGTGGCGCCGCTGATGGTGTCGATGTCGGATCCCTGCGCCGCCTCGATCATGAGCGCGTACTTGCCGTCGCGGATGGCCTCGAAGCCGCCGCGGCTTTGGCTTTCGCCCTCTTGCGTGGTCTCCAGGCAGGTGATGCGGTTGTCCGCCACCATGAGCGTGACCGTCACGTTGCCCTCCATGGCGGGCGCCTCGCCCGTGTACACGCCGTCGGCCAGCTGCCCGGCGGCCTTCGCCTGCGCGTCGGACGCCAGCTCAAGCGCCCACGGGTCGGGCTCGTGCAGCGCCAGCTGCTCAGCGCTGGCGGCGTCTTTCGACCCCGATCCCTCGAACGACGCGCCGCAGCCGGAAAGCCCCAACGTCAGCGCCGCCGCTCCGCACGCGACGGCCGCGATGTTCTTGCCCATCGTTGTCATCGTCAAACCTCCTCGTTTTCGCCGCGCCGCTATGCCGCGTCCGCAGGCGCGCTCGCCTTGGCGGGAGCCGTCCAGCCGTCGGGCACCTCGTAGTCGTGGCAGGTGTTGCAGTACATGATCGACGCCCCGTGCTCGGTGTGGCAGCTGCTGCAGTCGAGCGCGTAGCCCTGGTGCGACTCGTGCGGGTTCACGCCCGCCTCGCCGCCCCAGTTCTCGGTGGCGGCCACCGTCTCGGGCCAGTCGTGGCAGCCCGACGTGGCGCACATGGCGGCGTCGGAGCGCACCCCCACCGTGGCAATCATGCCGTTCTCATCCACCTCGTAGTTCCCGGTGATCCACGCGACGCCCTCGGAGATTTGCTCGTCGAGCTTGGCCTCGTGGCACTGCAGGCACGTCACGCCCTCGACTTGGTGCGCGTGCGCCTCAAGCGCCTCGTTATCGTAGTAGCCCTCGACGTAGGGGTCCATCGGCTCGTGGCAGATGGCGTTGCAGAAGCTGGGCTGCTCGTGCCACGCCCAAAAGCCCGCGCCCGCCACCACGAGCACGGCCACCACCACGCCGACCGCTAGCGGCCACTTCCGCTTCGCGCGTTTCTTCTCCATCCTTCCCTCCTTTTCCCTTTTATTTGCTTCACTGATGTATATTTTTTATTACATAAGTGAATAATATGAACGCAGTATAGCAAGATGGCGTGATTAAAGCAACAGAACATTGACGCTTTGTCGAACTGCGTAAACAGAAATACAACAGGTTGACGAATTCCCGTTTTCGTCAATTGACAGCGCGTCAACTCGGCGCGTATCGTACGCATTAACGCGGCAAGGAATCACGCCGAGCGCACAAGACGCACACACCTTGGCGCCCGCTCGCTTCCCCGCCGCCCCGCTGGTCGCGCGCACCCCAGCAACGTAAAAGGAGGCTCCCATGCACGAGCACAACGCGGAACTCGCCCGCGACGCAGGCGCAACAAGCGCCGAGGCGCCCGCGCGCCCGCCCGTGCAGGCGAGCGCAGGCGCAGGCGAGCGTCGAGACGAGATCATCGACGCCGCCCGCACCTTGTACGAAGAGAAAGGAATGTCCCGCACTTCGATTCAGGACATCACCGAGAAGGTCGGCGTGGCACGGTCGCTGTTCTACCACTACTTCCCCAACAAGGACGCGGTAACCTCGGCGGTGCTCGACACCTATGTGGCCGATTTCCTCGAGGCGGTGCGCTACTGGGACGCGCACCGCACCGTCGGCGAGATCGACGAGGCGCTTTCGGGCGTGGTCAGGCTTTTGCGCCTGTGCCTGTTCGAGAACGACTCGTTCCACATCGCGCTGGCGTCGAAGGAAAACGCCGAGCTCTACATCGACTTTGTCGGGCGCGTGGCCGACCGCGTGGCGAACTTCATGGTGAACAACACGGTGCGCGACTACAACGCGCTGCACGAGGTTCGCATCGAGCACGTCTACGAGACGTTCTATGTGCTGTTTGTGGGCCTGGCAAGCTACCTGCGGCGCAACCCGCAGGCCGACGACGAGGTATTGAAAGACCTCATCGCGCAGACGCTGCACATGGACCGCTAGGCCGAAAGCCTACGCCGGGTCGACGGTCGGGCACGCTTCGGCTTGCTTGACGAGGTGCCTGTCCGACCGTCGACGCCCAGCCCGGTACCTCGGCAAGCCACGCCACCGCCCCTGAATCAACGCGCGCGGCATCCCTTGCTCTTCGGGAGAACGTAAAGGAGGGTTCTTATGTTATTTGACGTTTACGGCGACACAGCGATTTACCAATGGATCGGCATGATCGTCGTGCTGCTGGCGCTCATCGGCCTGAACGAGCTCGAGCGCCGCACGAAGGTCGGCGGCCTTACGGTGTTCGTGGGCGCGTGCGCGGCCATGACGGTGTACTGCATCGCCGTCGAGGTGGGCGCGGCCATGGGCGCGGAATGGGCGCTCAACAACCCCACGCACACCGACATGAACAGCTGGTTCCACTACGCGAAGGTCTACGCCGCCACCGCGGGCTGCATCGGATTTATGATGCTGAAGTACTCGTGGACGAAGATCGGCCGCTCGCAATGGTTCAAGTGCTTCCCGTTCGTCATCGTGGCCATCAACATCATGATCGCCGTGGTGAGCGACTTCGAGAGCGCCGTCCGCGCGTTCGGCACCACGTGGGTGTCCTCCGAGGGCGTGGTGCTCTACGGCGGCTGGCACAACGTGTTCAACGGCATCGCCGGCATCCTGAACATCTTCTGCATGACCGGCTGGTTCGGCATCTACATCTCCAAGAAGCGCCAGGACATGCTGTGGCCCGACATGACCTGGGTGTTCATCATTGCCTATGACCTGTGGAACTTCTGCTACACCTACAACTGCCTGCCCACGCACTCGTGGTACTGCGGCGTTGCCCTGCTGCTGGCGCCCACCATCGCGGGCCTCATCTGGAACAAGGGCGGCTGGATCCAAAACCGCGCGTTCACGCTGGCCACGTGGTGCATGTTCTGCCAGGTGTGCCCGATGTTCGTGAACGACTCCATCTTCGCCGCGCAGTCGGTGAACAACCCCGACGTGAACCTGGTCGTGGCGTCGCTGGCGCTGATCGCCAACATCGCCGCTTTGGCCTACATCCTGTACCGCGCGAAGAAGCTGGGCGTGAACCCGTGGACGCACGAGGTGTTCGTGGGCACGAAGGATTTTGTGAAGGCGATGGGTCGCCGCGAGAGCGCCGAGAACGTGCTGGCCACCACGCCGAAGAGCGCCACCCCCGAGGAGCTCGCACGCCTGGAGGCCGCGCACAAGTAGCGCACTGAGCCTCACACCCCCTCGAGATCGAAAAAGCCGCGCAGCCACCAAGCCGCGCGGCTTTTCTTATGCGGCGAGTGCGACAAAGGGGCGGGTGACAAGGGGCTAGGCCGGGCGCCCCAGCCCCGCGCAGCGTCGAGCTGTTCCGTCTGTCCCGTCAGGGCAGACGGAACCAACTTCTACAGGCTTTCGCGGAAGATGTCGACGATTTCCTCGCGGCTCAGCTTGTGATAGCCGCCTTCCATGACCAGCGTGGCGTCGGCCAGCTTTTCGAGCATCGACTCGTCGCAGCCCAGCTCGGTGATGTTCATGACGCATCCGATCTCGCGCATCCAAGCCTCCATGGCATCAAGGCCGGCGGCGGCCAACTGCTCGTCGGTCTTACCCGCAGCGTCGACGCCCCACACGTTGACGGCGAAGCGCGCGAACTTCGGCAGCCCATATCCCATGACACGGCGGTAGTACGGCAGCGCGACGGCGGCCAGCGTCATGCCGTGCGTGGCGTCGGTGACGGCCGACACGGCCTGGCCGAGCATGTGCACCTCCCAATCCTGCGTCTTCGCGCAGCCGATCAGCGTGTTGAGCGCCCACGTGGCCGTCCACATGATGTTGCTGCGCGCCTCGTAGTCCTCAGGGTTCGCCACCGCCGCGCGGCTGGCCACGACGAGCCCGCGCATGAGTCCCTCCATGATGTAGTCGGACGTGTTGTCGTCGGTGCCGGAGAAATACTGCTCGGTGATGTGGTTCATGATGTCGAAGATGCCGGCGACCATCTGGTATTTCGGCAGGCTGAACGTGAACTCGGGGTTCATGACGGCGAATTTCGGTGCAACGTCGGTGCTGAACACGTGGCCGATTTTCAGGTTCTGCTCGCGGTTGGTGATGACCGAGCCGCCGTTCATCTCCGAGCCGGTGCCGGCCATGGTGAGCACCACGCCCACCGGGACGATCTCGCACGTGGGCTCCTCGAAGCGGGCGAAGTACTTCTCCCACGGGTCGTCGTCGCAGTTCACGGACACGGACACCGCCTTGGCGTAGTCGGCGCACGAGCCGCCGCCCACGGCCAGGATGAAGTCGACGTTGTGCTCGCGGGCGATCTTCACGCCCTCGCGCAGCTTGTCGGCCGTGGGGTTCGGCATGACGCCGCCGTCCTCGACCACGGTTTTGCCGGCGGCCTTGAGCGCGGAAACGACCTGGTCGTAGATGCCGTTGCGCTTGATGGAGCCGCCGCCGTAGACCAGTTGCACGCTCCGGCCGTACTTCTCCAGCTCTTCGACAAGGGCCGACATGGCGTTCTTGCCAAAGTGGAGGCGGGTGGGGTTGCAGTAGGTGAAGTCGCCGAGCATCGTGACGTTCCTTTCTTTGTTGGCTTTTTTAGTGACGCTACGTCACTTGTTTATGGGCAGTTTAGAGGACAATTGCTCCTTTGTAAAGATATAAGTTACGCTGTGTCACGTATTCACCATATACGCACAATCGCGTAACGTTTGTGGTATAGTGGCGAAGAAAGCAGCCGATCAGAGACGAAGCGGAAAGCGGGCATTATGGCGGAATACATACGCGCGCGCAGCGACCAACAGAAAGCCGAGCGATTGACGCAGGTCAAAGCTGCGCTCGACCGTCAATTCGCCACGCGTCCCTTCCATGAGATCACGCTGACCACCCTCGCCGACGAGTTGGGTTGGTCGCGCACGAACCTCTACAAGTACGTGACCACGAAGGAAGAGGTTTTCCTGGCCGTGTTCGCCGACAAGCGCGACGCGTACACCGACGCGCTCACCGCCGCGCTGCCCGCCGGCTGCGGGTTCGACAACGTCACTATTGCCAACGTATGGGCCGGCATCGCCACAGCTCATCGCGACTATTTCCGCTACGGCGACCTGCTGTACTCGGTCATCGAGACGAACGTGAGCTACGAAAAGCTCAAGGAGTTCAAGCGCGGCTACTATGAGAAGCTTGCGCCGTTTTCCGACCAGATGGCGGGCGTGCTGGGCATCGCGCCTGAGCGCGTGGAGGCGTTCGCGAACACGGTGTACCACCACGGCGTGGGGTTGGCCGGGTCGTGCATGAACAACCCGCTCGTGGCGCGCGCCGTGGACGAGTTGGGCGTCAGCGTGGAGCCCATCGACTTCCAAGTCGAAATCCGCGACTTCGTGGCCATGTTGCTCGCCTGGTACCAAGGGAAATAGCCCTCGAGCGTGGCAGGGGGGGCGGGTCGTTTGTCGCCCTTTGACATACGCGTCCCAAAGTGCAATTGGGACGTTCCTAATTGCACATGCACGAGAACTCGATATGCGTGCGCATGCGATTTGCCCCGTCCCAATTGCACTCCTGCGCTTTATCAGCAAGACAAACGACCTGTCCCTTTGCCATCATCAACCCCTATAAAGGAAAGCGCCGCTTCCCCATCACGGCGAGCACGACCACCACCGCAATCAAAAACGCGATGCCGCCAACAATGCCCGTCGAAGCGGGTCCGACGAACGGGTTGCCGCCCGTAACGGAAAAGAAAGCGGGAGCGGCAACCAGCGCGTTGAGCGAGCCGTGGGCAAACGCCGCAGCCATGCAACTGCCGGTCTTCAGGGTGACGAAGCTCAAAAGCGTGCCCCACGCAACGCAGGCCACCGTCATAGCGGCAATGCCCGCGAAGGGAAAGCCGGGATACCCCACCCCATAGTTATGTCCAAGCGCGGTGATGGGCGCATGCCAAAGCCCCCAGATAACGCCCGAGACGAGCATCGCCTTCACAAACCCCATGCGCCCGATCAGCTTCAGGGCGAGGTACCCCCGCCAACCCCACTCCTCCCCCAGCGCCGGAAGGAAATTGAGGACGGGCCCCGCCACAACGCCCAAGGCGATTTGCGCAACCGCAAGCTGCGCGATCGTAACCCCATCGGGCAGCTGCACGGGCACTCCCGCAGCCGCCGCCTGCTGCATCAAAAGGGTCGCCATTCCCGCGCAGCTCGGGTCAAAGTCGCTTGGGAACAGCAGGTAATAGACCGCCGCGCCCGCGGCGACAAGCGTCGGCATCATAAGCCACACCACGGCGAACCACGGAAACGATTTGCGCAGCGGTCTCGGCTTGATGCAACAATCCCTGAACCCCTCCCCCGTGAGCAGCCTCGTGAGGGCAACCCCGATCGAAGGGAAGAACATGGCGGCTCCTATCGCCAACATGACCTCAACAGACGCGCCCGACGAAATGTCTTGGCCCGCAGCCAGAGGGTAAACCATCCCAAATTCGTATGCCCAGGTGAGCGCAAAGGTTACCGCGACGAACGTAGAGACTCTGTGCCGGGAAAGCGTTTCGCGAGCACGGCTCATAGCGCGCCACCGCCTTTTACGTCCGCGTTGTTTTCGGCACCGCTCTCAATACCCCTGACGCCCCCGACGCCCGCGCCGTTTTCGACGCCTTGCCCTTTGCTTTGCTGAGCTTCGGAAACACACTCGCCGGCGGAAACGGCCAGCCTTCCCGCATGGTATCGCTCGACGCACCACTCCTTCACGCCGCAGCGAGGGCAGGCAAGTTTGCGGGTTTTCGACGTATGCCCCGAAACGAAGAACGCGCCGAGGCTCGGTCTGAACTCCGCGCCGCATGCGGGGCAGAGAAATGTGGCGTGCACGTTGTAGTCTGCCACCAGCCAAAACCCGAGGCACGCGACCGCGGCAAGGGCCAACGGGAAAGGCCACCAAACGCCGGTAACGGCCCCTAAGACAAGCGTCCCTATCCAAAGGACGTCCATTAAAACGCCGACGCACACCATTCGTACGCGAGCGCGCCTTAAAGCCAACCTGTCCTCCATGCGATCTGCCATGGCCTCGTTGGTTGTCGTGAGCACGCGGCCCGACAATCTTATCTCGGCGCGCAGCTCCTTGACGGCGGCAAGCCGATCTTTGGCTTCGGCAATTTGCCCTTCGAGTTGCGCGGCCTGCTCCCCCAAAAGCTCATCGAGGATCTTCTCCCTGTTCGGGCTTTCGAGCACGCCGCGTATCTGCGCAAGCTTGAGCCCAAGCGACTTCATCATCAGGATGAACCGCAGCCGCGCCGCGTCGCCCTCCGAATAGAGACGTCGTCCGCCGTCGGAGTAGCCCGACGGATTGAGCAAGCCCTTGTTGTCGTAGTATTGCACGGTCCGTACCGTGGTTCCGCACAGCTCGGCAAGCTCGCCCGTGGCGAAGCGGGCGTTGCTTGCGTCGCCGAAATCGTTGTCGGTGCCGCTGCTGTTAATGTCATAGGTCATGGCATTTCACCTCCTTCACGCCATGGTCTACAACGTGACGCTGCGTTATGAGCAAGCATTTTCCCAAAAGTTTTCGAAAAAGTATCGGTAGCCCCTTGTTTCCTTCCTCAATTCATGTAATATATATTTTGCATGTAAGATATATATTACATATAGCGCTATCGAGCGGAGGAAGCTTTGGAGGGAGAAAAGAACGAGCGGATACGGGCGGCGCGCGTCGCGTGCGGGCTTTCGCAGCAGGAGCTTGCGAACCTGGTCGGTGCCACGCGCCAAACCGTTGGCCTCATCGAGGCGGGACGGTACAACCCCAGCCTCAAGCTTTGCACGGCCATTTGCAAAACCTTAGGCAAAACGCTGAACGACCTGTTTTGGGAGGAATAACGATGAAAATGTACCTGACGCGGAAATGGGACGAGCTCATGGGCCCGAAGGACGAGCGGCTCGAGGCCGAGGAGAACAAGGCGACAAAGGCGGCGTTCTGCGTCCTTTTGATAGGGTCGGTCGTCAGCCTGTACTACTGGCTCATGGTGGACCAGGTTGCGCTTAGCACCGCCCACCCCGTGTTCACGTCCGTCGGAGAAGGCGTCGTGCCCGTTCAGATTCCGTTGGCGCTGACGATTCTTGTCGCGTGCGTCGTTTCCCTGCGCATGCAAATACGCAGCGGGGCGTTCTCGAGCTACAAGCGCTATGCCGAGATCGACCGCGTCCCGTGGGGCTACGTCACCTCGTTCGCGCTGGCCTGCGGGGCATGCGTCGGCGTTCTCACCTGCGTCATGCGCATTGTGGCGGAAATCCAGATCGTCGGCACCGAAAACGTCGCGTGGCTTGGCGACGTCGCCATCGGCGTCGTGTTCTTCGCGATAGCGTTCGTAGCGGGCTTTTGCGTCATCGCCCTCACCATCAACGACGCCATCAAGCGCAAGCACGCCATCGAGCGCGAGCTACAAGACTAACAATAAATATGTGGGTGCTAGCGGTGAACGCGGGGACGTAG
>JAUNGO010000069.1:9107-10330 GCA_030524475.1 Eggerthellaceae bacterium
GTGGGTGCTTGGGTTTACGGGGGGTCGGTAGCCGTGTTCACGTATTATGTTAAATGGGCTCGGTCCCCGCGTTCACCCCACCTGTGTTCTTCGACAGCAAAAGACACTCCAGAGCAACGAAGGGACAAACATGGGATTGTTCGGCAAAAGGGAACACGACGAAAACACTTACGAAGCCGTCAAACCAACATTGGCTGCAAAGGACGGAAAGGCACACGTGGCGATGCTGCGTTCGTACAGCACCTGGACCACCACGAAGTTCCACTGCGACGAGAACTATGCGCGCGAGGTAGACGCCGTGCTTTCCGGTATGCAGGACGATGGCTACGAGATAGTGAACGTGCAACACGCAGCCATGTCAAGCGGCACCGGCGTCGGCGTAACCACAACCACGACACTCGTTATGTACCGATAAGGAGCATGACAAGGGGGCGGGTCATTTGTCGTACTGCCTACCGCCCGCTTACCATCTGGTAGCTCATGTCCAGCAGGTCGGCGACACGCCCCTCGTCAACCGTTCCGTCCAGCAGCACGGTAACCCAGTTCGCCTTGTTCATGTGGTAGGCGGGAAGAAAACCCTCTTCGCGGCGCAAGGCGTCGATGAGCAGCGGCTCTGCCTTCACGTTCAAGATGTCAACTGCGCCCGCGCCCGAAAGCCCCAGCTTCGCGCGCGGAATGTCCATGACGACCGCGTACCACTTCCCGTTGGGGCAGCGCAGCACCGCGTAGTTCGGGTATTTCGCCCACAGATATTCGGGCGCAGTCCCGTACCGCTCGGCCGCGACGCGCAACACCGCCTCGCGCAGCTTTTCCATGACCGCCACCCCTTTCACAAGGCAAGCCCTTCGCTCATTTCTTTGGCAAACAGCGTCGAGCACGTAGAGCATCCTACAGGTGCCGCTCCCAGTATTCCCAGGCTACGTCTGCGTAGTCGGCTTCGCTGGAAAACGGGATCACCTGCACGACGCCCGACTCGTCAACAAGCAGCATAGAGCCGTCGCCGAGCGGCGTGCCGTAGCTTGTGAGCGACATCGTGTCGCATGCCCACAGGGCGCACTCGCCGCGCGCCAGACCGCTTGCCGCGTAGTCTTCCGCATGGGGAACCGGCGTGTGGCCCACGATCTGCGGAACTCCCGCAAGCGCGTCGTCGAGCGCGTCGCGCAAATCGGCCCACAAAGGCCCCGGCAGCGACCAGCCGCCGCGCGACGGCGGGCAGCTGTCGA
>JAUNGO010000070.1 GCA_030524475.1 Eggerthellaceae bacterium
GCTTCAGGGCCTTCGCGTCCTGCGGATTCGCACGCTCGCGCTCTACGTGCGCGCCCGTCCGCTTCGCGAGGCCGCATTATCCGTTCGAGTTTGAAAGGGGCATATGTGATCAAGGTTGAGCACCTGACCAAGCGCTACGGCGACCTTGCGGCAGTCGACGACTTGTCCTTCGAGATCGACGAAGGGCACGTGTACGGCTTTCTGGGGCCAAACGGCGCAGGCAAGTCGACCACGATGAATATCATGACCGGTTGCCTTTCGGCAACGGAGGGCACGGTAACCATCGGGGGATTCGACATCTTCGAGGAGCCTGAAAAGGCGAAGCGGCTTATTGGATACCTGCCTGAGCAGCCGCCGTTGTACCTCAACGAGACGCCGCGGGAATACCTTACGTTCGTGGGAGAGGCCAAAGGTTTCAGAGGCGCCGCCCTCGAGGATCAGATCGTCGAGGCAATCTGGCAAACGGGCATCGAGGACGTGTGCGACAACCTCATTTCCACGTTGTCGAAAGGCTATCGGCAGCGCGTGGGGATTGCCCAAGCGCTGCTGGGCGACCCGAAGGTGGTCATCCTGGACGAGCCGACCGTCGGCCTCGACCCCTTGCAAATCATCGAGATGCGCAGCCTCATCAAGGAGCTCGGTCGCACCCACACTGTGATACTCAGCTCCCATATCCTGTCTGAGGTGCAGGCAACCTGCGATTTGGTGCTCATCATCTCGAAGGGGCGGCTCATCGCGTTCGACGAACCCGAGAACCTCGAGAAGGTGCTCGCAGGCTCAAGCGGCGTCGAGCTTTTGGTTGAGGCGTTCGAAGCTCATGCGCGCAACGTTCTGGAGAGGGTCGAGCACCTTGCGATTCGCAGTTGCGAGGCGCGCGGCGACCAACTGGTGTCGATCGACGCCGAAATTGCGAGCGGCGACGTGCGCGACGTGTGCCGCAACGTGTTCTTCGCCTGCGCACGCAACAACGTTACCATCATCGAAATGAAGCCCAAGAAGACCAACCTCGAGGACGTGTTCATCGAGCTCACCGAAAGCGACGTCGACGACGGCGACCTCGACGGCACGGGCGCTGCAAGCCGCCCCGTCACCAGCAGCCTCGGCGATCCCGCCGCCCCGTCCCCGCAAGAAGCGAAGGAGGTGGTCGCGTGCAAGCCGTCTTCCGACATGAGCTAAGAAGTTACCTCCACTCACTTGCCGCGTTTCTGTTCGCCGCGTTTCTGCTGGAGTTCGTCGGCATCGGCGCCATGATTTACAACATACAGGCGGCGGTGGCAAACTTCGAGTACGTCTTGCAATTCGTGTGCATAGGCATGACCGTGATCGTTCCGGTACTCACCATGAAAACGCTCGCCGAGGAGCGCAAGCAGAAAACGGATCGCCTGCTGTACTCGCTGCCGCTCACAACGACGCAGGTCATCGTAGGGAAATACCTCGCCCTGCTGGTGGTTTTCCTGATTCCTTTGTGCGTCATCGCAACCTATCCGCTGATTTTCTCGCTGTACGGGAGCGTCTCGCTGCTCACGGCGTACGGCGCGCTGTTCGCCTTTTTCGTGATGGGCGCCGCGCTTATCGCCGTCGGCATGTTCGCCTCCTCGCTCACCGAGAACCAAGGGTTTGCCGCGGGCATCGCCATTCCCGTTTTGCTGCTCAACTACTACAGCGTCACGCTGGCGGAATACGTTTCCGCCACGGCGGCAGGGTCGCTGCTGGCGCTGACGGTGCTTTTGGTGCTGGTGGCGGCTCTCGTGCGTTTCCTTACCAAAAGCACGCTTGCTTCGGGCGCCGTGCTGCTTGTGGGCATCGTGGCGCTGATCGCAGTATCGATCGCCGACAGCGCGTCTTTGGAGGGTCTGCTTCCCGCCGTAATGGAGCAGTTCTCGCTGTTTGAGCGCTTCTACGGGTTCGTCAACGGCGTTTTCGACCTCACGTCCATCGTTTTCTACCTGACGGTGGCGGTGTTCTTCCTCTTCTTGTCGGGGCAGGCTCTTGAGAAGAGGAGGTACAACTGATGGACATGCTTGAGAACATGCGCGCGAAAGCCTCGAGCGCCTTTGCGCAGTTGACGCATGGGCGCGCAGATGGGCGCGAAAGCGCGCGCGGCGAACGAGAGCTGCGCGCACGCAACACCCTCGCGTTCAAGGGAGGGTCGTATTCGCTGGTGCTGTCGGCCGTGGTGCTGGCTATTTTGGTGGGCATCAACGTCATCGCGACGTCGCTTCCTACGTCGTGGACGCAGTACGACATCAGCGCGTCGAAGCTGTACTCGGTGACGGCGGCAACAAAGACGGCGGTCAACGCGCTCGACGAGGACGTCACCATCTACTGGATTGTGCAGGCCGACGAAGAAAACAGCGTGATCGAGAACTTGCTCGACAAGTACGACCAGCTTTCCGACCACATTACCGTGGTGAAGAAAAACCCCGACACCTACCCGAACTTCGCCGAGCAGTACACCGACTCAACGGTGCAGAACAACAGCTTGGTGGTTGAGTGCGGCGATCGGAGCCGGTACATCGACTACAACTCCATTTACGTGACGAGCGTCAACTATACGACGTACTCCTACGAATACTCCTTCGACGGGGAAGGAGCCATCACGTCGGCCATCGCCTACGTGACAAGCGACGACTTCCCGCAGCTGTACGTGCTTGAGGGGCACGGCGAGCAAGAGCTTCCCGATAGCTTCGTCAATCAGCTCGAGAAGGCCAACTACGAGTACACCAGCTTGTCGCTGCTGTCTGAGGGCGGCGTTCCCGAAGACGCCGACGGCGTTATTGTCTACGGCCCCGAAACCGACATCTCAGACGAAGAGAAAACCCTGCTCGCGGAATACGTTTCCGGCGGAGGAAAGCTGTTGATGATGGTGGGGCCCACCGAAAACGGCACGCTTGAGAACTTGGCAAGCCTGGTAGGCGCCTACGGCGTTACGGTTGAAGACGGCATCGTGGTCGAGGGCGACTCGAACCACTACGCCTTCCGCATGCCCTACGTGCTGCTTCCCGACATTGCCTCGACAGACGTCACGGAGTCGCTTGCTAACTCGGGCTATTACATCGTGATGGGCGAGGCGCAGGGCGCAACGGTCGGGAACACGGGCGAAGCAACGGTAACCGAGCTTCTGACCACATCCGACAACTCGTACAGCAAGCTGGACGGCTACGCCATCACGACCTACCAGAAAGAGGAAGGCGACGTCGACGGTCCTTTCGCCCTGGCGGTGTCTATCGAGGACGAAAGCGGCGGCGGCATCGTCTGGATTGGCTCGTCGGCGTTTCTGGGGGATGTGTACAACTCGTATTCCTCCGACGCCAACCTCGAGTTCGCCACCAACGCGCTGACGTCGCTTGTAGACGAGGGCGAGTCGACGGCCATTCCCAGCAAGTCGCTCGGCAGCGAGTACCTGTCGATCAGCGAAACGGACGCCTCGACGCTCAAGCTAGTCATGCTGGGCGTTTTACCCCTGGCGTGCGTGGCTGCGGGCATCGTGACGCTGGTGCGAAGAAAGCGAGGGCGGAAATGACGCGCGAGAAGAAGCTTTACGTGCTGCTTGCGGTGCTGGCGGTCGTTGCGGTCGGCGCGTTTGTTGCCAGCAGCATCCAGACAAGCAAGGAAAACATCAAGGAGAACGGCGAGACGGTGCTCTCCCTCGACGTCGACTCGGTGACGGCCGTGTCGTGGGACACAGGCGAGTCGGCCTTCTCGTTCCACAAAGACGACGGCTCGTGGGTGTACGACGCCGACCAGGCATTTCCGGTCGACGGCGGCAAGATAGACGAGATGCTGTCATGCTTTCAGGAATTCGGCGCGTCCTACACCATCGAAGACGCTGACGACCTAGGGCAATATGGCTTGGACAACCCTGTATGCACCATCAACGTTGCGGCAAACGGCGAAGATTACGCCATATCGCTGGGCAACTTCAGCACGGTCGACTCGGAGCGCTACGTTTCGTTAGGCGACGGCAAGGTGCATTTGGCGAAGACCGACCCGCTTGAGACGTTCGAGGTTGAGCTGAGCGACCTGATTGCCCACGACACGGTGCCCGACATAACGAATGCGACCGCGATTGCGTTCGAGGGTGCCCAGAACTACGAGATTGCCTACATAGAGGACAACGCGGCGCACACGTATTGCGCCGACGACGTGTACTTCGTCGGCGACGACCCGCTCGACACCGACACGGTGGAAACGTATCTGTCGCGCATCAAGAACCTGGGGCTTTCCGATTACGTCGAGTACAACGTTTCCGACGGGAACCTGAGCGCTTACGGGCTGGACAACCCCGAGCTTGTGGTGACGGTAGACTACTCGACCGACGACGGCGAAACTACAGAAACGTTCACGTTGCGCGTCGGGCGCAACCAAGAAGAACTCGAAAAGGCCCGATCCAGCGACGACGAAGATGCCGAAGACGACGTGCAGGCGTACGTGCAGGTGGAAAACTCGCGCATCGTGTACGCCATTTCGCACGTCGACTACGAGCGCCTGACAGCCGCTTCCTACGACGACCTGCGCCACCAAGACGTGGTTCCCGTCGATTTCGACCAAGTGACGAGCATCGACGTTGAGCTCGACGGCGCCACGCACACGTTGACATACGACGCGGAAGCCGAGGCGTGGCACTGCGACGGAGCCGAGGAGGAAGCGGACGTCTCGACGCTTAAAAGCGAGATAACGGGGTTGACCGCAACTTCGTTTACACAAGAAGAGGCTGCGGGTCAGGAAGAGATAAGCCTGACGCTTCACCTGAGCAACGAGCACTACCCCACCGTTGAGGTGAAGCTGTATCGCAAAGACGGGGAAACCTGCCTGGCGGTGATCGACGGCGAAAGCGTCGCCTACGTGTCGCGCGATTCCGTTGTCGACATCGTGGAGGCGGTCAACAAGATCGTCCTGTAACGACGCGAGGTTGCCTTGCGGCAAGCGGCATCGGCCCTTGCCGCAAGGCGAACGCGGGGGGGGTGGTCGCCCCTGTCCCCGCCCCCGCGTTCGCCCGCGTCTCGCCCCCGCACACAAAAAAGTCGACCCCCTTGCGAGGGGGTCGACGTTAGTCATCGGAGTGGGTGTTTGGCGCCTTGCGGCCCAAACACGTCTCTTAAGCCGCGCGGAAGAGGCTCTTGAAGAGGCTCGGGCGAGCCATGATCTTGGCTTTCGCCTTCAGATCGCAACCCGCGCCGCGACCGAGCGCATCAACCTGATACTCAGGCAGATTCGCTTCGATAGCGCGCCCCACACACTGATCGACTTCCCACGCGTTCGCCTTCGCGACGATCAGATTCGCATTCATGAGAATGCTCCTTCCTTGGACGTTTGCCCGCTGCCTGGCGGGCGGTTACTACTTGCCGCTTCGGGTTGCGCGCGCCGTGTGCGAAGTGTTCGTGAACGGAAGCCGGAGCCCTGTTCGCTGAACCGGTGAACCGAGACCGCGATCCCTGTTCACGCTTCGCTTTTCGTCGCGTTCCCCCTTTGCGGTTGCGCAAGACTAGCATAGTTGCAAACTGTTTGGAAGTCGTAAACGGGAAATAATCTGATTATCAAGTTTTTGTTACTTTATCGTCAAATTCCCTTCACATGGGGAACAGAAAAATCGCCCGATTCGGCGGCAAACGGCACGTTACGGGCAACAGACGGGCGAATTCAACCGGCGAACGGCATGACCGAGCGATATGCTAGATTTTAACCCTCACCATATAAATTATGCTCCAATACTGAAACATTTCGCAATGTACCAATATTGAAACATTTTATGATGTATCATTACTGGTACATAAAAAGGACACCTGAGGAGGGCAAGCACGTATGCAAGAGATTCGCACAGCGCGACAAATCGGAGCCGCCGTTCGCAACAGACGCAAGGAGTTGTCAATAACCCAACAGCACCTAGCCGACGCCGCCAACGTGTCACGCGGCTTCGTCAACCGTCTCGAAAAAGGGGCCGCAACGGCAGTCTACCCCGACAAGCTCATCGACGTACTTTCGACGGTAGGACTGTCACTTTACGTAACCGACGCCGCGTCCTCCCCTTCGGAAAACAACGCACTTCACGCACAAGGCGAAGCGGCACGCGAGTCCAACGAGGCTCCGCAGGCCGCAAGCAAACCGTCACTGTCAAAGCTCGCTATGAAGACGCAGAACAAGGAGCACAAGGCCACGCAGGCAACGCCCAAGAGCCTTAAGGGTCTTCAAATTGACGCAGCGCTGCTGAAACCACGCACACGCAACGATGCGAGCAAGGCAAAAGAAGAAAGCGGGTGCGCATGACGGCATTCCCCGACAAAACCCTTGAAGTGCTCATCGCGGGCGTCCCCGCAGGTTATCTGCACCAACATGCGTCGGGCGGGCTCAGCTTCACGTATCGCACCGATTATCGGGGCACCCCGCTCTCCCTGAGTATGCCCGTCGCGAACACAACCTACGGCGACAAAAAGGTGCGGCCCTATCTTTTCGGCCTGCTCCCCGACGACCGGGCAACGCGGCGCGCGCTCGGCAACAGCCTCGACGTTTCGGGTGACAACCCCTTCGCACTGCTGAGCGTCATGGGCCTCGATTGCCCCGGAGCCGTTCAAGTGTGCGCGAGCAGCGGCGTAAAACAGGCCGTGAAGCGCAACCAAAAGTACGTCCCCATTACCCCCGAAGAGATCGAAGGACGGCTGCAGCACCTCAGCACGTTGCGTAGCCCTTCCTGGCAAGCCCCAAGCGAGCACTGGTCGCTCGGCGGACAGCAAGCCAAAATGGCGCTGGCGCGCTTCGACGACGCGTGGTTTCAGTGCAACGGGGCGGCCGCCACCACCCACATCGTCAAGCCGGGCATCCCCCACCTCATGCACCAGGCCCTTAACGAGCACTTCTGCCTCCGTTTGGCGAACGCTTGCGGCGTTAACGCGTCACATTCCGAGTTTGTTCTGTTTGGAAACGTGCCAGCCATCGTTGTCGAGCGTTACGACCGCATCGTCGAGGAACCGTTTCGCGTCACCAGGCTTCACCAGGAAGACCTGTGCCAAGCGCTTGGCGTGCTGCCCGAGAACAAGTACGCGAGCGAAGGCGGACCTTCGGCGCGCGACGTCGCCGCGCTGCTTGCGCGCCACCCTCGCGCGCAGGAGAACAAGATCGAGTTCGCCGCGCAGCTTTTCTTCAACTACCTTATCGGCGCGCCCGACGCCCACGCCAAAAACTACTCCATCCTACTTGGCAGTACCGGCACGCCAACACTGGCACCGCTTTACGACGTGGCGTCGGGCTTGCCGTACAAACCCGAGCGGGGAACGTGGCGAAGCGCCATGAGCATCGGCGGGCAAAACGAGTTTGGGCGCGTGCGTGGCAGCAACGTGCGGCGTTTTGCCGAGGCCGCCTCGATCGAACCCGGCCTGGCGGTGGATCTGATGGGCAACCTCGCCAAAGCCGTTTTGCGCGAAATGCCCGGCGTCGCGCGGGAGGTCAGCTCCATCGAGGGCGGCCCCGACCTCGCTCAACGCCTCCAAGAGGAAATCGCCCCCCTGTGCGAAAGAACCCTCGCGATGTTGTAGAGATATTGCAAGACGAAAAAGGAAGCGACTTTTCTTATGCCACTTGTTCGTGATTTTGACCTTGGCGACGCGCGGTTGGCGCCGTTTTCGCGCATGACCGACGCCGAGCTGCGCGACCCGCGCCAGTTGGTGGGGCTCGCCCGCGCGCTCGACGCGCAGGCGGCGGGGGCAGCCACCGCCCACGCCGCGCACATAGGCGCGCACACGACCGTCGGCGGCGACACCGTCATTACCGCCGACGATGCCGCAAGCTGCGCGCAGCGCAACCCCGAGCGCTTGGCTGACGGCCTGTTCGTCGGCGAGTCACGCAACGTGATCGAGCGCGCGCTGGCGGCGGGCATCCAACCCTTCGCACTGCTCGTGGAGGAGTGTTGGCTCGACCAAACACGCCCGCTGCTCGACGATCTGCTCGCACGCGACCCCGCGCTGCCCGCGTTCGTCGCCACGCGCGAGCAGGTGCGCGCCCTCACCGGCTTCGAGCGCACGCGCGGCGCGCTGGCGGCGTTTCTGCGCCCGCCCCTTCCCCACCCGCGCGACCTACTGCGTGACGCGCGGCGCGTGGCCGTGCTCGAGGACGTCACCAACTACACCAACATAGGCGCCATATTCCGCTCGGCGGCGGCGCTCGGCATCGACGCCGTGCTCGTGACGCCGCGTTGCCACGACCCGTTCTACCGCCGCGCCGCGCGCGTGTCGATGGGCGCCGTGTTCCAAGTGCCGTGGACGCGCATCGGCGAAGGCGACGCCAAGGAAAGCGACGCACCCGCCGCCGACAACTGGGCGCGCGAGGGCATCCCGCTTTTGCGCTCGCTCGGCTTCACCACCTGCGCGCTCGCGCTTTCCGACGACTCCATCCCGCTTCAGGACAAGCGCCTGCAAGCGTGCGACAAGCTGGCGCTCGTGCTCGGCACCGAGGGCGACGGCCTGGCGCACGAGACCATCACGCAGTGCGACTACACCGTGCGCATCCCCATGGACCACGGCGTCGACTCGCTCAACGTAGCCGCCGCCAGCGCCGTCGCCTTCTGGGAGGTGCGCATCAACCACCGGGAGTAAACTTTCACGGCCGCCAAAACCTGCAAATTGTGACAAACAACCTGTCCCCTTGTTATTGTCCCTTTGTCGCGCGCTTTTATCGCTACGCCGTCAGGCAGGTTGCGGGCAGCACGTACACGCCGTCGGAGCGGTGGAACGCGTGGCCACCGGGAACCAGAACCGCGCAAAACGACGGCTTCCCCATCACCGATGCGTCAATTTTGTCGGCAAGCTTCAGAAGGTTGCGGGCAGCTTCGTCCGCATATGACGCCCCGAGCTTCACCTCGAAAAGCGCGTAGCGGCCGTCGCGCAGGCTCACCACGGCATCGGCCTCAAGGCCCGCCGTGTCGTGGTAATGGAACACCTCGCCTTTGTTCGCTTGTGCGTAAACCCGTAGGTCGCGAATGCAAAGCGACTCGAACAGCATGCCCAGCGTCGAGGTGTCCATGAGAAGCGACCGGGGGCTCGCGCCTAACGCCGCGGCGGCGATGGAGGGGCACGAGAAGTGTCGCGTGGGCGTTTTCGCGATACGCGACTTCGCGTGCAGCGACGGAGTCCACGCCGAAAGTTCCCTCACCACATAGAGGCGGCGCAGGGCGGCGAGGTAGCCGTTCACCGTGTCTTTCGACAGATCGATGTCGCGGGCTTTGAGGTCTTTCAGAATGGTCGACTGGGTGGCCTGCGTGGACGTGCAGCGTGCGTACTCTCCCATGATGAGCCGCGCGTACTGGGGGTTGCGGCTCACGCCGTCGGCGCGGGATATGTCCTCCTCCGCGATGGCGGCAAGGTAGTCGAACGCCATTTCCAGCGACGCCTCGCGGTCGGCCAGTCTCACCGCGCGCGGCCACCCGCCCCTGCAAACGAGAAAGGCCATGCGCTCGACGTCGCAGTCGGAGAAGCCTTCGACGTCTTTCTGGCCGTCGAACAGGGCGCCCAGCGACACCTCCGCCGTCGAGTCGCGCGACTCGGCGAGGCTCATGGGCAGCATGTCCACCGACGCGATGCGGCCTGTGCCCGAATGGGAAGGCGCTGCAGCGGGCGTGGCCGACCCCGTGAGCAGGTACAGCCCCGGCTCGTCGCGCTGGTCGACGGAAAACCTGACCGCGTCCCATAATTGCGGCGCCTCTTGCCATTCATCGACAAGGCGCGGGGAGTCGCCCCGCAGAAGCGCGCTGGGCTTCGTATTGGCCAGAAGTTGGTAGTCGTTTCGCTTGTCGGGGTCTTGCATCATGACGCAGCTTCGCGCCTGCTGCAGGGCCGTTTGCGTTTTCCCGCACCACTTCGGCCCGCGCACCTCGACCGCGCCCGCATAGGAAAGCTTTTGCCGTATGGCCTCATCCGCAAAGCGGGGAAGGTATTTCTCCTTGCTCAGCTTTTCCATGCGCGCTCCTCCGTTCATGCTGGCTAGCGCCACGATTAAACCGTTTCGAACGTCTCCTATATAT
>JAUNGO010000071.1:0-2458 GCA_030524475.1 Eggerthellaceae bacterium
ACTTGGCTTCCACGGGGCACCTCGACCACCACTTGAAGATCGCGCTTGACGCGGGGGTTCCCTTTGCGAAGGCCATCCAGATGGTGACCGTCAACGCGGCGCGCGCCTTCGAGCTCACCGATGTGGGAGCGCTCGCCCCCGGCAAGCGCGCCGACGTCAACATCGTGGCGGGCGACACCTCCGCCGACTTTGAGGTTGTGAGCGTGTTCTCGCGCGGTAAGCAGGTGGTCGACCACGGCAGCCTGCTCGTGCACTACGAGCCCGCCGAGCACGACCCGTGCCTGCTCAACACCACCACGCTGCTCAACCCCATCACCGCCGACAGCTTCAAGATCCTCGCTCCGCAAGGCGCCGCGCGCGTGAAGGCGACCTGCATGGACACGCTGCCGTGGATTCCGATCACGCAGCCGCGCGAGGTCGAGCTTGCGTGCACGGACGGCTACGTGGCGTGCGACGTCGACCAGGACGTCCTCTACATCGCCCAGGTCGAGCGCTACGGGAAGAACGGCAACGTGGGACGCGCGTTCATGGGCGGCTTCCACATGACAAGCGGCGCCATCGCCTCGTCAGTGGGGCACGACAACCACAACGTCATCGTCATGGGGACGAACTTCGACGACATGGCGGCGGCGGTGAACCACCTCATCGAGATCGGCGGCGGGCAGTGCCTCGTCGACGGCGGCGAGGTCGTCGAGTGCGTCGAGTACCCGATATGCGGCCTGCTCTCCGACCTTTCCTGCGAGGAACTCGCCGCGCGCAAGAGCAAGCTGAACGCCGCGTGCGCCGAGCGCGGCTGCATCATCCCGATTCCCTTCATGTTCCTGTCGTTCATCTGCCTGGCGGCGCTGCCGGCGCTCGCGATCACCGACCACGGGTTTGTGAACGTGATGACCTTGCAGGTTGAAGACCCGATCAAGGAAGTCGTCGAGTAGCTTTGGACGGAGGTCGACATGACCCAGCACGTTGAACGCGCCTTCTTCGGGTCGTTTTTCCATGCGCCCGAATACGGCGGCTTCGAGTTTTTAAAGGACGCGCTCATCGAGGTGGACGCTTGCGGCGTCATCGGGCGCGTCGTGGCGAAGGACGACCCCGAGCAGGCGCGCCTTATGGCGGCCTATCGGGAATGCGGCGTGCTGACGGAGCTGGGGGAGGGCCGCTTCGGGCTTCCCGGCTTCGTCGACATCCACGTCCACGCTCCCCAGTGGCCCCAGGCGGCGCTTGCGCTCGACGAGCCGCTTTACCTGTGGCTTGAGCAGCGCACGTTCCCGTTGGAGGCGAAGTTCGCCGACCTCGACTTCGCGCGTGCGGTGTACGTCGACTTGGTGGAGCAGCTCCTTGCGCGCGGGTCGACCACGGCGGTTTACCTCGGCAGCGCGCACTTGGCGTCGAGTATCGAGCTGGCGTCGATCTGCGCGGAGCGCGGCCAGCGGGCGCTGGTGGGCAAGACGGTGATGGACGATCCGTCGGCGAATCCTGAGTACTACCGCGACGCGTCGGCGGCGCAGGCGGTGGAAGACACGCGTACGCTCATCCGCGAGGTCGAGGCCATCGGGCGGGCGAGCTGGCAAGGCGTCTGGCCGGTCGTCACGCCGCGCTTCATCCCGAGCTGCACCGACGAGGTGCTGCGGGGGCTGGGGGATTTGGCTGCGGAGACCGGCGCGTACGTGCAGACCCACTGCAACGAGGGGCAGTGGGAGCACGACGTGGTGCTTGAGCGCTTCGGGAAAACCGACCCGTACGCGCTGCGCGACTTCGGGCTGGTCGGGCCGCGCTCGATCATGGCGCACTGCCCATATCTGACCGTCGAGGAGGGGGAGATGTTCGCCGAGGCGGGTGCCGTGGTGGCGCACTGCCCGATGGCGAACGCCTACTTCTCGAGCGCGGTGGCGCCGGTGGCGCGGTTTCGGGCGCAGGGCATTCGCATGGGACTCGGGACCGACATCTCAGGCGGCTACAGCCCAAGCATGTACGAGAACATCCGCCAGGCGGTGGTGGCGTCGCGCCTGCTGGAGACGGGCGTCGACGCGCAGCGCGCGCCTGACGAGCGCGGGGGCTTGGGCGGCGACGTGCGCGTTTCGCTGGCGCAGGCGTTTTGGCTGGCGACGGCGGGCGGCGCCGAGGCGCTGGGGCTTCCCGTCGGCGTGTTCGAGCCGGGACGCGCCTTCGACATGCAAGTCGTCGACGTGAAGCGGCGCGACGCCGACCTGACGGGCTTCGGCGTGTTCGACGCGCCCGAGGACCGTCTGGCGCGCATCCTGTACCTGGCGACCCCCGACAACGTGCGCAAGGTGTACGTGCAGGGACGCCTCGTGCGCGACAAAGACGCGGAATAGGACGACGGCGGGCGGAGGCGAGGCCCGCGGGAAAAAAGCGCGCCGCCCCGGTTTTGGGGGTTCAGCCAAGTGGCGGGGGGCGCGGCGGGGGGGGAGGACCAGGCCGTTGTTGTCGCCATGGGTCA
>JAUNGO010000071.1:2468-9691 GCA_030524475.1 Eggerthellaceae bacterium
GGCGCGGCTGGGCGGGCTTCGGGGCGCGGCCGGGTGGGCGTCAGGCTGCGGATCGGGGTGCGAGCGGAGCGCGGCTGGATGGACTTCGGGCCGCAGCTGAGCGGGCTTCGGGGTGCGACTGGGGTGCGGCTGGACAATTCGCCGTTAAAGCGCGTTTTTTCGCTTGCATATCGCGCGGGATGGCGATATACTGTCAAATTGTGTCTTTACGCAGACGATACTTAAGTGTAACGGTAGGAATATAGAAGGAATCGACAATGGACATCATTCGCGCTATCGAGCAGCAGCAGATTAAGCAAGACCTCCCTGAGTTTCATGTGGGCGACAACGTGAAGGTCCACTATCGTATTACCGAGGGCAACCGCGAGCGTATCCAGGTGTTCCAGGGCGACGTCATTCGTCGTCACGGCGCGTCTTCCCGCGAGACGTTCACGGTGCGCAAGATCAGCTTCTCCGTCGGCGTCGAGCGCACCTTCCCCGTGCATTCGCCGAAGATCGAGAAGATCGAGGTCGTGCGTCGCGGCGACGTGCGTCGCGCCAAGCTGTACTACCTGCGCGACAAGGTGGGCAAGGCCGCCAAGATCAAGGAGAAGGCTTACCGCTAAGGCGTGCCGCATTAAGGCTTGAGAGAGCTCCCTTCGGGGAGCTCTTTGTTGTTGTGGGGAAAAGAGGTTGACATGCTGGATTTGACGGTGGCCGAGATCAAGCGCAAGCTGCAGGAGGCGGACGCCGCGGCGTTCGACGTGCTTGAGCGGTCGCTCGTGGCCGACACGCGCAAGGGCGTGCGCGCGGCGGTCGAGGTGGCGCGCCGCCGCCTTGCCGCCGAGGAGGCCGAGCGCGCGCGTCTGGCCGGCATGTACGATTTCGAGCGCGCGCTTCTGGCCGAGCGCGGCGGGCAGGTGGCGGTCGGGCTTGACGAGGTGGGGCGCGGGCCGGTAGCGGGGCCTTTGACGGTCGGCGCGGTGGTGCTCGCGCCCGATGCGATCATCGAGGGGCTCAACGACTCCAAACAGGTGGGACCTGCGGCGCGTGAGGCCATCGCCGAGGAGGTGAAGCGCCGCGCGCTGGCGTGGTCGGTGTGCTACGTCGAGGCAAGCGAGATAGACGCTGCGGGCATGACGGCCTCGCTCGTCGCGGCATTTCGTCGCGCGGTGGCGGAGGTTGAGGCGGCAGGCACGGTACCCGACGTGGTGCTGCTCGACGGAAACCCGCTGCACATGGACGCGCGCGAGGTGAACGTGGTGAAGGGCGACGCGCGCTGCGCCTCGATCGCTGCGGCTTCGATCGTGGCGAAGGTGGAGCGCGACGCGCTTATGACGCGGCTCGACGAGCAGTATCCCGGCTACGGGTTCGCCTCGAACAAAGGCTACGCGAGCGAGGAGCACATCCGCGCGATCAAGGAGAGGGGGTTGAGCCCCGTGCACCGCGCGTCGTTCTGCACGGCCTTCACGCAGCCGACGCTGTTCTAAAGCGTGTTGCAATCGCGTTGGGAGCGGGAAAGGCCCGTGTCGCCTTTCGCGCAGAAACGCGCAAGAACCGTGTTGAATTCCGCGCAGAAACGTGTAAGCAACGTGCGAGGTTTCGCGGAGAAAACGGTAAGGTTCCGGCCTCCTTCAAGCTCGCTTTCGGCGGGCTTTTCTTGTTTCATGGCGAGAGAAACGTCGGCAAAACGCGCGGGCGCTTGGTAAGACCTGTGGCATAGATTGGTAAAACGGCGACGTTACGCTTGTCTCATCGACAAGAAAAGGAGGTCGCCATGCCCCAGGCAGCACATGCGGTCCAGGAAGTTCCCGCCGCCGCTTACCCCACCGAAGAGTCCCCTCAGCCCAAATCGCGCAGCACGCGCTCGCGCGGCAGGCGCAACCGCGAGCTCGGGCGTCGCGGCGAGGACGCGGCGGCGCGCTATCTGTATCGGCACGGCTATGAGATCGTCGAGCGCAACTGGACGTGCTGCGCAGGAGAGGCCGACATCATCGCGCGCGACGGGCGAACAGTGGTGTTCGTCGAGGTCAAGACAAGGAGAGACTGCGACAAGGGCTTCCCGAGCGAGGCGGTTACGGCGGCGAAGCGCGAGCGCTACGAGAAGATCGCCTGCGTGTTCTTGTCGAACTGCGACCTCGACGACGTGTCGGTTCGCTTCGACGTGATGTCCATCGTGGTGGTGGGAACGGACCGTGCGTTCGTTCGCCACACCATCGACGCGTTTTCGGTGATGTGAGGTGAGGGCGCAATGCGTGGTGACGGGCGCGACGCTGCACGGCGTGGAGGCGATTCCGGTGTCGGTGGAGGTGGTCGTGTCGGGCGGGCTGCCCGGGATGGCCGTCGTGGGCATGGCGGATACTGCCGTCCAGGAGGCGCGCGAGCGCGTGCGCGCGGCCGTACGGGCGGCGGGGTTCTCGATGCCCAACGACAAGATCGTGGTGAACTTGGCGCCCGCCGACGTGCGCAAGACGGGGTCGGGGTTCGATCTGCCCATAGCGCTCGGCATCCTGGTGGCAACGGGCCAGGTCGGGCCGCAGGTGTTGGAGCGGCGCCTCTTCGTGGGGGAACTCTCGCTGGAGGGCTTCGTGCGTCCCGTGAAGGGAACGCTCGCCTTCGGGATCTGCGCCGCGCGCCTCGGGTGTGCCCTGGTGAGCGCGGGGGAGCAGGCGGTGCCGCTGGCGAGCCTCGAGCAGTTGGGGCTTCCCCATGTGGGGCGGCTGCACGTCGAGGACCCGTTTGTGCCCGTGGACTGCTCGAGCGTCGGACGTCGGGCTGCGCCCGACGAGGACGCGCCCGATTTCAGGGATGTGTCGGGGCATGAGGCGGCGAAGCGCGCGCTTCAGATCGCGGCGGCGGGGCGCCACGGCGTGCTCATGATGGGCCCGCCCGGCTCGGGCAAGACGATGCTCGCGTCGCGCATGGCGTCCATCTTGCCGCCGCTCGACCAAGACGAGATGCTTGAGGCCGCGGTGGTCCACTCGGTGGCGGGGGAAGACGTTGCCCCTCTTCTGGCGGGCAGGCGCCCGTTTCGCCGCCCGCACCATTCCGCGACGACGGCGGGGCTTGTGGGCGGCGGCAGCCCCATTCGCCCCGGCGAGATAAGCCTCGCGCATCGCGGGGTTTTGTTCCTCGACGAGCTGGCCGAGTTCAAGGCCGCCGTGCTGCAAAGCCTTCGCCAACCGATGGAGTCGGGGTCGGTGTGCCTGACGCGCGCGGAGGGTAACGTGGTGTTCCCGGCGCGCTTCATGCTGGTTGCGGCGTCGAATCCGTGCCCGTGCGGTTTCTTGGGCGACCCCGAGCGCGCCTGCACGTGCAGCGACGTTCAGGTGCGGCAGTACCAAAGCCGCATCGGCGGCCCGCTGATGGACCGCATCGACGTGCAGCTCGACATCGGGCGCATGCCTCCCGGCGGCGTTTTGGGGTCGGGAGGCGGCACCGACTCGGCGACGTTGCGCGAAGGCGTGATGCGGGCGCGGGCGTTTGCGGCGTGGCGCGAGCGCCGCGCGAAGGGCACGGCGAGCGGCACGGAGGAAGGCGACGCGCGAGGTGGCGCGCCTGGGCGGCCGCGCGCGGGCAGTCCGCAGGAGGTGATCGCGTCGTGCCGGCTGTCGAAGGAGGCCGAGGACTTCATCGTGTCGATGGCCCAGGCGTACGCGATGAGTGGTCGCGCGCTCGTGAGCGCGCTCGGCGTGGCGCGCACCATCGCCGACCTTAACGAGCGCGAGGCGGTGGACGCGGGGCATTTGGCCGAGGCGTTGGCGTTTCGCCTGCGCGAGGGGATAGGGGGTCGGTGACCGTGGGAACGCGAAAGAAGGCGCTTGCGGGCGAGCGCTGGGAGATAGCGCGAGGCGAGGCGGGGTATCCGCAGGCGTTCGACGTGCTTGAGCGCCCGCCCGAGCGGCTCTACGTGGTGGGCAACCCGGCCGCGATGCGAGAGGGGCTTGCGGTGGTCGGCGCACGCAAGGCGACCCCGTACGGCAAAAGCTGCGCGAAGCGGTTCGCGGGGCTCGCGGCGTCGCGCGGCATAGCGATCATCTCGGGCGGCGCGCGGGGATGCGACACGGTGGCGCACGAGGCGGCGCTTGCCGCGGGGGCGCCGACGGTCGTGTTTCTTGGCGGTGGGTGTGACGAGCTGTATCCGTCGGAGAACGCGGGCCTGTTCCAGCGCGTGGTCGACGCGGGAGGTGCCGTGGTGTCGGAGCACCCGTGGGGCTTCAAGCCCTTGCCGTTCGCGTTTCGCGAGAGAAACCGCCTGATCGCGAGCTTGGCGAAGGCAACGCTCATCGTGGAGGCGGGTCTGCCCTCGGGCACGTTCTCGACGGCGGACGAGGCGCTTGCGGCGAACCGCGAGGTTCTCGTGGTGCCGGGCGCGGTCACGTCGCCGGCGTCGCACGGCGCAAACCGCCTTATCTACCAAGGGGCAACGCCCGTGATCGACGACGAGTCGTTCGGCGACATCCTGTTCGGGCTGTTCGGCTGCCTGAAGCAGGAGGTCGTGCGTGAGGGGACGCCTGGGGACGCGGTGGGCTTGGACGCGGGCGGCCCGCGCGAGCGCGCGGTGCTCGAGGCGCTGCGGGCCGAGCCCTTGGGGCTTGAGGCGTTGCGCGGCATCGTGCTGCGGGCCGACGCAGCCGTGCAGGGCGGATCGGGCGGCGACGGCGACGCGCAACGGGCGTGTGCAGGTGTGCCGCAGCGGGGCGACGGCGCACGCTCGGCGGAGGGTATCCCGCGCGAGGCGGGCTTAGGCGGCTCGGGCGCGCCGCAGCGGGGCGGCGACGCGCTCACGTGGCTCATGGTGTGGCTCGCGTCCGCCCAGCGCGACGGCATCGTCGCGCAATACCCCGACGGCAAGTACGGCCCCTGCCTGAAGGCGGGGTGAGGGGGATGCCCGCGTTGAGCGTTTTCTACGGGATAATCGTGATGATGTATCGGGAGGAAAAAGAACGGCACCACACGCCTCACATTCATGTGCGCTACGGCGAGTATGAGGCAATCTACGCGCTTGACGGAAGGCTGCTTGCGGGGCGTTTACCTAAGAACAAGGAGCGGTTATTATGGGCTTGGATGGAAATACATCAGGAAGACCTGTGGGCAAACTGGGAGCTGGCCGAAAGTGGGCAGGCCCCGTTCAGGATTGCCCCTCTGCGCTAAGGAGCCGTCATGCTGAATCCCAAGATCGTTGCCGTGGAGCCGCAAAGCGATTTCGGGCTTCTGCTCGTTTACGAGACGGGGGAGCGCCGGCGCTACGACGCGCGCCCGTGCATATACGGCGACTTCATGGGCGAGCTGGCAGACCCTGACTACTTTTCGCAGGCTCGATTGTTTATGGACGGTTGGTCGGTGTGCTGGCCCAACGGCCAAGACATCGACCCGTGCGTTCTCTATCGGGAAAGCGTTGCGGTCTAAACGCGCAAGCACACGTGACCCTCGTGCAGTTTTCCCTTGCGCTCTCGACCTTCTGAATCGCGGTTGCCCCTTCTTTTCTGGCTTCGATATGATATCATCGCACGTCGGACATAATCCAATACGTGACTATATGCATTAAAAGACGAAGAGGAAGAGGGTGAAGGCGTGCGGAGGCGATGCGCTGGGCACAGACTCGATGCGAGCGAACGCGCGCTCGCTAAGCGAATTTCCGACGACGAGAGGCGCGAGGGTGCTCTCATAGACGTGCCCTCGTCGCGCGCCGTATCTTCGCTCTCGTTGGTGCTGCAGGTTTGTCTCGGCGTGCTCATTGGCCTTGCTGTCTGGGAAGTCTTTGCGCTCGCGCTCAACGCGAGCGGATCGACGCTGGGCTTTCCCTATCCTCTCGACACGTTTGAGCGTCTCGGGGAGTACCTGTTCGCGGGGCGCTCGCTCTATGGACACTCGATCTACGAACATCTGCTCGCAAGCATTCAGCGGTTGATTGTCGCATTCGCCTTGGCGGCAGCGGTCGGTATCGTTCTCGGCTCGGTTTTGGGCTACTTCGGTCGCATATACCACATCGGCATGGTTCCCGTGTCCATTTATCAGATGATTCCCGGCTTGGCGTGGCTGCCCGTTGCCATATTGCTGTTTGGGCTTGGCGACGAGTCGGCGGTGTTCATCATTTTTGCGGTGTCGTCGATGGTTATCACCATTGGCGTGTCGAGCGGCATTCGCATGGTTCCCGAGGTGCTCGTCAACGCGTCGAAGATGATGGGCGCGGGCGGGCTTTCCATCTTTGCGCGCGTGCTTGTGCCTCAAGCGGCAGCGAGTATCGTCAATGCGTTGCGGCTCGGCATGTCCTCGGCGTGGCGCGTGCTCATTGCGGCGGAAATGGTGGTGGGAACCGGTCTTGGCGTGGGATACTCCATCGAGCTTACGCGCGATTTGCTCGACTACGTGGGCGCATTCGCCTGCATTACCGTCATCTGCCTCGTGGGATTGTTCATCGACCGCGTTATTCTTGCGAGCGTCGAACGCTGGATGCGCCACCGTCTTGGCGTGGAGGAGCGTTGATCGCATGGGCTTGCTTGAACTGCGTCAGGTTACAAAAGGTTTCTTTATCGACCGCGGAAAGAGCCGCGCCGCCGTTGCGCTCGACAACGTGAGCCTTGCCGTCGAGGAAGGCGAGTTCGTGAGCCTTGTCGGCCCTTCGGGCTGCGGCAAGACGGTGACGCTTTCCATGATGGCGGGGTTTGTGCAGCCGACGTGCGGCGAAGTCCTGTTCAGGGGCGCTCCCGTCGTTGGGCCTGGGCCTGAGCGCGGGGTGGTGTTCCAGGAATACAGCCTGTTCCCGTGGATGTCGGTGCTGCAAAACGTCGTGTTTGCCGTTAAAAGTTCGAGTCGCGCACTCGGACGTGATTTCGACAAGGCTGACGCGGAAAAGCGGGCTCTCGCAGCGTTGACTCAGGTGGGGCTTGCCAGCTCGGTGAACGCGCGCCCCAACACGCTATCGGGCGGCATGAAGCAGCGCGTGGCCATCGCGCGGCTTTTGGCCATGGACTCAGAGGTGTTCCTCATGGACGAGCCGTTCTCGGCGCTCGACGAGCAGACGCGCGGCGCGCTCGACGAGAGCCTTTTCGACCTGTGGAAGCAGGGCGGTAAGACGGTGGTGTTCGTCACGCACAATATATCGGAGGCGGTGCAGATGTCGTCGCGCATCGTGCTGTTCTCGCAGTCTCCAGGGCGCATCCTGCGCGAATGGAGCCTGCCCGTTGACTTCGACCGAAGCGCGCGCTCTCGGGCCGCGCGCGACTTGAGCGACGAGATTCGCT
>JAUNGO010000008.1:0-34308 GCA_030524475.1 Eggerthellaceae bacterium
AGGAGCGCTTATGACGCCTGACTTGGGAATATTCATAGACGAGTCAGGCGACGTCGGTTCGAATTCCGATTTCTATATCGTCACTCTCATCTTGCACGACCAGTCAATCTCTATTGAACCTCACGTTGCAAGGCTCGAAAGCGAGTTAGGCTATCTCGACGTTTCCCCAAGCGCCATCGTCCACGCGGGCCCTTGGTGCGAAGGGAAGAGAGCTACAAGACGATGTCGCTCGAACTGCGCAGGAAAATCTTTTTTAAAATGTTCTCGTTCGTGCGTCTTTGCGGCGTCAGGCACAAGTCGTTTTGCGTAAGCAAGAAAGAACACCCCGGCCAATTCGCCATCAAAGGCAAGCTCGCGAACGAGCTCGGAGCGTTTTTGCGGGACAATCTCGAGTTCTTTCAAAGTTTCAGCAAGGTAATCGTCTACTACGACAACGGCCAGACGATAGTAACCGACCTGATCAACACCGTGTTCAGCGCTTACCTCTCCCGCGTCGACGTCCGAAAAATCAGCCATGCCGACTATAGGCTTTGTCAAGCAGCCGACTTGATATGCACGCTCGAACTTCTTCGATTGAAAGAGGAACGAAGCATTGCAATGAGCCGATCAGAGGAGATATTCTTTGAAAGCAGACGACGCCTCAACAAGGTTTTCCTCAAAACGCTAAGAAAGACGTCCTTCAACTGCTGCTAATTATTCGAATCAGGGAACCTAGGACATCGAGGATATGCCAGTGCCGAGCGCAAGCCCGCTCACTCGGAAATCGATATCGCTCAGGGTCGAGCGCCGCTCGACCCTCGCCCGACGAAATGCCTTGGATTGTTGCGTTATCCCCAACCAGGCGTTGCCCTCGAAGCTGTAATGTAAACAATAATTTGGGTCTTTACTTTATTTTGACGAAGTTTTCGCCCATAATAGGGGTAATCGCGCGCGCGACCCAACATAACACGCATGCGCGATGCGGGGCTGGCGCCCCGCCGACTCACAAGTTGGAGGGAATTATGGAACAGGTTAATCTGACTCGCCGCGGCTTCTTGGCCGGCACGGCGGCCACCGGTGCTCTCGCAGCGCTCACCCTGAGCGGTTGCGGCGGCAACCAGTCGTCGAGCGCTGCAAGCTCAGCGGCAACCGAGGGCACGACGGGCGGCACCATCACCGCCGCCTGCAGCTACAAGAACACCAACTACAACCCGGTTGGTGCGAGCTCCGCGCTCATGCTGCCCGCCATCCAGCACTGCCTCGAGAGCCTCTACGAGCTCAGCTACTTCACCGGCGAGGTTACGCCCGCGCTGGCTGCCGCTGAGCCCACCAAGGTCGACGACACCACCTACGAGATCGCCCTGCGCGAAGGCGCCAAGTACAGCGACGGCAACGCCGTGACCGCCGCCGACGTGGTTGCCTGCATCGAGGCCAACAAGGCCAACGCCACCTACGCCGACATGCTCGCGTTCATCGACAGCGCCGAGGCCAAGGACGACGCCACCGTCACCATCAAGCTGGCCTACGCGTTTGCCGACAGCGACAAGCTGCTCATGGAGCGCCTGTTCCTCGTGCGCGTGTTCCCCGCGTCGGAGATCACCACCGAGTCCATGACCACCCCGGCTACCGGCTCCGGCCCGTGGATGTGGGGCGAGTGCAACGGCGAGGACGGCGGCTCCCTCAAGTTCGTGCCGAACCCGAACTACAACGGCCCGAAGCCGGCTCAGGCCGACGACATGGAGTGGCTCGTTCGCGTTGACAACACCGCTCGCGTGACCGCCCTGCAGGAGGGCACCGCGGTGGCTGGCGAGAACATCCCGTTCGCCAACGTTGACCAGCTCACCGGCGCCGGCGTCACCGTCGAGAACGTCGACAGCTATGGCATCGGCTTCCTCATGTTCAACACCCAGAAGGCGCCGTTCAACGACAAGCGCGTGCGTCAGGCGTTCTTCTATGCCATCGACTACGACAAGCTGATCTCCAACCAGCTCGGTGGCAACGCCCAGCCGCTGACCTCTTACCTGCCCGAGTCCAACCCGGCGTATCACAAGGCCTCCACGGTCTACAGCTACGACCCGGAGAAGGCCAAGGCGCTGCTCGCCGAGGCCGGTCAAGAGGGCCTGTCCTTCAAGCTGCTCGTCATCGACAACTGGATCAAGGACCTCTCCGCCCAGATTCAGCAGGATCTCCAGGCTATCGGCCTGAACTGCGAGCTTGAGGTGAACGCTGCTCCTTACCCGACGATGGTTCCGTCCGACACCGACGAGATCCTCCCGTTCGACGTGTTCCTGGCCCCCGGCGACGTGAGCTGCTTCGGCACCA
The DNA here is from genome assembly GCA_030524475.1 of Eggerthellaceae bacterium. Lineage (GTDB taxonomy): Bacteria > Actinomycetota > Coriobacteriia > Coriobacteriales > Eggerthellaceae > CAAEEV01. Next base: position 2,302 of record JAUNGO010000008.1, read on the forward strand.
ACGCCGACGTGCATCTGTCCTGGTTCTACGGCGAGAACACCGACTGGGCCCAGGGTCGTTCCTGCTGGGCGAAGTGCGGCGACGGCAAGTGCGCCGAGTTCAACGAGCACCTCATGGCTGCCCGCCAGGCTGCCGACGCGGCCACGCAGCAGGAGGAGTGGAACACCTGCTTCGACATCATCGCCGAGGAAGTTCCGCTGTACCCGCTGTTCCACAAGGACGTCATCACCGGTTGGTGGGACGAGAAGATCGAAGGCTTCGAGCCCAGCCCGACCACCGGTCTGTACTTCCAGGATGCCAAGCTCAAGTAGCTTTCGGGCTTAACTGACCATTTGGCATACCGTTAGTGAAAAGCCCGCTTCTGCAACAGAGGCGGGCTTTTTCGTGAGCAGGGAAGGAAACAGGAGCAAACATGACGCGTTTGTTTTCCGTATATGGCGATTCCATCAGTTCGTTCGAAGGTACGCAGCCGGAAGGCTGGAGCGTGTTCTACGCAGGCGAGCAGCGCGCGCAAACGGGAGTCGACTCCCCCGCCGACACGTGGTGGGGGCAAGTGATCGACCACTTCGACGGCGAGTTTTTGTCGAACGCGGCATGGTCGGGCTGCGTGCTCGAGGGAACCGAGTTTCCCACCGGCGCCAGCGCACGGCGCATCGCCGCGCTTGAGAAGGACGGCCGCACCCCCGACGAGGTGCTCGTGCACATCGGCATCAACGACTACGGCTGGGGCTCGGGCGACGCGCAAATTGCCGCCGGCTCCCCCAACGCGCCGGCCGAGCTTGCGGCCGCATGCCCCTACCATGGGCGCGTGGCGGGACTGGCGCCTGAAGGCACGGTCGAAAACTTCAAGGCAGCCTATGAGCGCATGGTCGAGCAGATCGCCGGCTTGTGCCCCGACGTGCGCATTTGGGTGTCCACGCTTGTGCCGGGCCGCGTGGCAGGGTGCCCGCGCTCCACTTCCCCGCGCTACTTCCGCGGTGTGTGTATCGACGAGTACAACAATGCTATCCGCGCCGTTGCCGCCGAGCATCCCGCGTGCCGCCTCGTCGACATGGCGAGCTTCGGGTACGACTACGAGGCCGTCGATGGAACGCATCCCACCGCAGTTGGCATGAAGCAAATGGCGGCCTTGTTCATTCGCGGCATGGAGCGCACCGAGGAGAGTTTGCCGCACGAGCCTTACGCAGGAGAAGCCTTGCTCACCGACGGCATGAGAAGCGCCGAGTTCTGCGACAAGCCCTGCGTCGGCTGCGAATACGCGCGCGGCACCGGCAACAACTGGTGGCACGTGTGCGAAAAGCAGCTCAACGCGTAGCAAGCGGGACTTCTCTATCAAATAAACACTTTACATTGCGTTATAATCGAGAATGTGGCTTTTTCGTAAACTGGTTGGGGAACCGCACGACAGGCCGCAACGCATGGCAGGGGGCTCGCAAGAGCCGAAACGAAAGGAGGGGATAACGTGAACAATCTATTACGATTGATTGGTAACCGCCTTATCTGGCTACCTGTCATGATATTCGGCGTCACAATCCTCGTCTTCTTCCTCATGTCGCTCTCGCCCATCGACCAGGCCTATTCGGCCCTCGGCGAGAACGCGACGGTGGATCAGCTTGAGAATTACCGTCAGGTGCACGGTCTCAACGATCCAACTATCGTGCAGTACGGTCGCTACATGGTGGGCTTTTTCCAGGGTGACCTGGGCACCTATGGCGCCGCAAGCATGTCGGTCGGCCAGCGCGTGGCAGAGGCGCTGCCCATCACGCTGCAACTCGGCTGCTTCGGCTTCGTGATCGCCATCATCCTGTCGGCCATCCTGGGCGTCGTCTCCGCTCTGTATCGCGACCGCTGGCCCGACCAGGTTATCCGCGTGTTCTCGATCATGTGCCTGTCGATGCCGTCGTTCTGGATCTCGGTGCTGTTCATCTTGCTGTTCTCCTCGACGCTGCATTGGCTGCCCGCATCGGGCGCCTTGCCGGCGTTCTTCGACGATCCGGCTGGCTGGCTGCGCCGCATGGCCATGCCCGGCGTGGCGCTCGCCATCCCGCTCACCGGCCAAATGACGCGCATCATCCGCACGGCGATGGTCGAAGAGCTCGACAAGGACTACGTGCGCACCGCCCGTGGCTTCGGCATCCCCTACGGCACAGTCGTGGCGCGCAACGTGCTGCGCAACGCGCTCATCACGCCGGTCACCGTTCTTGGCCTGAAGTTCGGCTACATGATCGGCGGCGCGGTGGTTTTGGAAGTCATCTTCGCGCTTCCCGGCATGGGCATGGCAATCCTTTCGGGCGTCACCTCGAACTACGTCATGCTGGTACAGGGCGTCGTTTTGGTGGTCGCCATCACGTTCATCATTGTGAACGTGATCGTCGACGTGCTCTACGTCCTCATCGACCCTCGAATCAGGACGGTGTAGCATCATGGTTAAACTTCGCGAAAAGACAACCTCAAAGCTTGAGGCCAACGCCGGCAAGGTGCGCTTCCGCCACTGGAACAACATGACGGTCGGCGCCCGCATCTCGCTCGTGGTGCTGATCCTTCTCATCCTCATGGCCATCACGGCCGACTGGATCGCCCCGTACGACCCGCTGGCCATCTTCACCTCGTTCCAAGGCCCGAATGCCGAGCACCTCTTCGGCACCGACGACAAGGGCCGCGACGTTATGTCGCGCATCATGTGCGGCGCGAAATACTCGCTTGTCATCGGCCTGGGCGCCACCGCGTTCGCGTTGGTGGTCGGCTCCATCATCGGCGCCATCGCCGCCGTCGTGCGCCAGCGCATTTCAAACGTCATCATGCGCATCCTCGACATCATCATGTCGTTCCCTGGCATCGCGCTGGCCGCCACCTTCATCGTGGTGTTCGGCAACTCGGTGCCCTCGCTCATCTTCGCCATCGGCTTTCTGTACATCCCGCAGATCGCCCGCATCGTGCGCGCGAACGTCATGAGCGAGTACAACCAAGACTACGTGCGCGCCACCATCGTGAGCGGCGCGTCCGCTCCGTGGATCCTCGTGAAGCACGTGGTGCGCAACTGCGTGGCCCCCGTGCTCGTGTTCACCATCACCCTGGTGGCCGACGCCATCATCTTCGAGGCGTCGCTGGCCTTCATCTCCGCCGGCATCCCCGAGCCGACGCCGACATGGGGCAACATCCTCGCCGACGCGCGCAACGGCGTGCTGGCCGGCCGTTGGTGGCAGGCGCTGTTCCCGGGCATTGCTATCATGGTCACGGTTCTGTGCCTGAACATCGTGTCTGAAGGCATCACCGACGCCATGGCCGCCCCCAAGAGCAACATCAAGGTGAACGAGTCCGACCTCAACGGCAAGCGCGAGGCCGACCGCATGGTCGCCGACCCGAAGCTGGCTTACGCCGCTCAGGCCGATATGCTGGAGAAGCGCCTGTCCGCCTTGAAGGAGATGGAGGGCAAGCGCACCGACCGCTTCGAAGCGCGCACCGACGTGCCGCCGATCCTCGAGGTGAAAGACCTTTGCATCAAGTTCCCGCGCCACGGCGACGTGAACGTGGTCGACCACGTGGACTTCGTGGTGCGCCCGCGCCAGACGATGGGCCTCGTAGGCGAGTCGGGCTGCGGCAAGTCGATCACCTCGCTTACCATCATGGGCTTGCTCGACCCGAAGGCGCAGATCTCCGGCGAGGTCATCTACGACGGCAAGAATCTGCTCAACATGAACCAAAAGGAGCTCAACGAGCTGCGCGGCAAGGAGATCTCGATGATCTACCAGGACGCGCTTTCCTCGCTGAACCCCTCGATGCTCATCAAGGCGCAGATGAAGCAGCTCACGAGCCGCGGCGGCACCCGCTCGGCCGAGGAGCTGTTGGAGCTGGTGGGTCTCGACCCGAAGCGTACGCTCGACTCCTACCCGCATGAGCTTTCCGGCGGCCAGCGCCAGCGCGTGCTGATCGCCATGGCACTGACGCGCGACCCGAAGCTGGTCATCGCCGACGAGCCCACCACCGCCCTCGACGTGACGGTGCAGAAGCAGGTTGTCGATCTGTTGAACCGCTTGCAGCACGAGCTCGGCTTCGCGATGGTGTTCGTAAGCCACGACCTGGCGCTGGTGGCCGAGGTGGCAAACTCCATCACGGTCATGTACGCCGGTCAGGTTGTGGAGCAGGGTCCGGTGAAGGACATCCTCACCAACCCCATCCACGAGTACACGCGCGGTCTGCTCGGCTCGGTGCTTTCCATCGAGGCCGGCGGCGGACGCCTGCATCAGGTTCCGGGCTCGGTGCCCTCGCCTAAGGACTTCCCCGAGGGCGATCGCTTCACCCCGCGCTCGAGCCATCCCGACAAGGTGTCGAACGTGCGCCCGATGCTTAAGCGCTACGGCACGACCGATCACTACTACGCCGAGCTGCCTGACAGCGAGCTCAAGCGCCTCGGCATTGAACCTTACGTGAAGGGAGGTGTCGCGTAATGAGCGAAGAAACCAAAAACGCTGAGGTCAAAGCTGAGATCGAGGCTGCCGAAGACGCTTCCGTGGTTGAGGCCGCTGAGGCTCCCGAAACTGTTGCCGCAAGCGCCGCGACCGCCAAGGCGACCGACGCCGCCGAGGGCGAACCCGATGAGCCGACGCCTATTATCTTCCTCGACAACGTGAAGGTCACCTTCAAGACGCGCACGGGATCTATCCTGCACCCCAACAAGGTGCAGGCGGTGAAGGGTCTGACCCTCAAGCTCATGCCGGGCGAGACCATCGGCATCGTGGGCGAGTCGGGCTGCGGCAAGTCCACCACGGCAAACGTAATGTGCGGCCTGCAAGCCCCCACCGAGGGACGCGTGTTCTTCAAGGGCAAAGACGTTACCAAGCGCACCGCCGCCGACCGCCGCACCATCGGGCGCGTGATCTCGGTGGTGTTCCAGGATCCTGCCACGGCGCTGAATGCGCGCATGACCGTGCACGACCAGCTGATGGATCCGATGATTGTGCACAAGGTTGGCACGCCCGCCGAGCGCGAAGCGCGTGTGCACGACCTCATCGGCATGGTTGGCCTGCCTGAGTCTTGCCTTGAGGCACTGCCGGGGCAGATGTCCGGCGGCCAACGCCAGCGCGTGGCTATCGCCCGCGCCTTGGCGCTGAATCCCGACGCCATCATCGCCGACGAGCCGACTTCCGCCTTGGACGTGTCGGTTCGCGCGCAGATCTTGAACCTTCTCATGGACTTGAAGAAGGAGTTGGGCCTGGCCATGGTGTTCATCAGCCACGACATCCAGACGGTGCGCTACATTTCCGACCGCATCATCGTGATGAACGGCGGTCTGGCTGTTGAGGAAGGCACCGCCGAGCAGGTATTCAACAACCCGAAGGACGACTACACCCGCCTGCTGCTGGGTGCCGCGCCTTCGCTGCTGCACCCCGATTTGGGAAAGTAGCCAGAACGACAACAACACGCTCGTAAAGGGAGGCTCGCAACGGTGGTTGCGAGCCTTCTTCGTTATTTACTTGGCGCAAAGCACTGCACTTTAAGTGCGCAGCTTACACTTTTGCTCAAAACATCTCCTCGAACTCGATCAGCCGCACGCGCGCGTCTTCTAACGCGACGTCCCTGCAACTGGAGGCAAAACCGCTTTTCGAAAAGCCGTAGAGCACGGCATCAGGTTCGGCACTCACCAAGCGCCTTCTTTCTTTAAGCTTCTCGATTTCCGACACAGGAAATTTCTCGTTTCGCCATTTGCACTCTCCCAAGAGAACCACGCGTTTCTGCGACACCCCCACGATGTCTATTTCCGCCTCAGAGCGCGTCTGTGCATCGTTGCCCCACCACGATCCTATGTCGGTCAAATCAATGTCGAGCCGGCCGTCTGCAAGTTCCTGCCACAGCCACTGCTTGCATACATCTTCGAAAAGTGGACCGGCGTACTCGGAGAAGCCATCTTCGACAATCCGCCGCACGCGGGTCGCCATGCCGCGCTCGACAAGCGCCCGGTTCGGCATGATAAAGCGATACCAGAAAGCGAATAAATTGTCCGCAAGCGTGTAGATAGCGCTTCTCTTGACGTTGACGATAGGCTGTCGGCGTACAACAAGACCGATGTCTTGGAGCTCGCGCAAATAATACGTGAGCTCTGTTGTTTGCACGCCTACCGCTTGGGCGATTTCGTTGTTGACCGTCTTTCCCGAGGCGATAGCTGCAATGATGGCGTTGTAACGCGAGGCTTTCTGAATCTCCTGCTTCAAAAGATTCGTCGGCTCTTCGTAAAGAACGCTACTCGGGTTGCAAAACACCTCTTCAAAATCGTCGAAGGCTGCTCCAGAAGCAGGGAACTGCTCAAGGTAAAGGGGAATACCGCCCGTCATGGCATATATGTTGAACACATCCTCAGCAGAGCGTTTGGGGAAGAAGGCGAAGATGTCGGCGAACTCGAGCGGCTTAAGTGCGATTTGCGCAGTTCTCCTACCATAAAGAGGGCTCTTCTCGCCCAAAACCTGTTCTCTCATAAACGAGAGAGACGACCCGCACAAGATCAAGCAGAGTTTGCTTGCATCCTTGTTGCGATCAATGAGCATTTGCAGTATCGAGGACACGCTCGGATCAGCCTTCGCCAGATAAGGGTATTCGTCGATCACAAACACGAGGCGTCTCTCTTGCGCCAGCTCGAACACCCGTTGAAAAGCGCTCTGAAAGTCTAGGAACAGACGCGCAAGCGCAGGGTCGGCATCGGGATGCTCGACAGCGTAAACGGCACGGCTCAAGTTGACGAGATTCGACCGCGCGTCACTTTCGATAGCCGTGAAGAACACGGTGTTCTTGCTTTTGGAGAACTCGTTGATGAGCGTCGTTTTCCCAACACGGCGGCGACCGTATATAACGGGAAATTGAAATCGCCCCGAATCGTAAAGACGGTTCAAGACATCGAGTTCCTTTTGCCTACCGACAAACACGGCAACCTCCTTCTGCTGTATGGAGCGTCCCAAGTGTCTAGCTTGCTTCATTATATAGGAAACTCCACTTTCGGAAAGTCTACTTTCCGAAAGTGGAGTTTCCTAACTACTGTATGCATTAATTTCCTCAATTTTGTTTTCCGTGGTGCTCTTCTGGAGCGAAACAAGTATAATTGCAAATATATTTGCATTTTGAAAGGAGCGCTGTATGGCTCAACTATGCGTTTATTTGGATGAACCCACCATGAAGAGTCTGCGGGCCGATTCCGAAAAGGCAAACCTCTCGCTTTCCAGATACGTGAGCAAGCTGATCAACGAGAAACAGGAGTCTACGGGCTGGCCTGACGGCTACTGGAGCGTTTACGGCGCACTCAACGACGACACCTTCACCGTGCCGTGCGAGATCGACCCCGCGCTCGACGGCGCGCTCCCGGCGTTTTAGGGAGGGCACGTGTTCTACCTTGACTCCTGCATCTGCATCGACTTGCTGCGCGGCAAGCTCCCCGCAACGTACGAGGTCATGCGCGCAAGCGACCCGCGGCTGTTCGGCATCCCGACAGTAGTCGAAGCCGAGTTGCTCACCGGCGCCGAAAAAAGTGAGCACTCACGGGAAAACCGCCTGCTCGTCGAACGCTTCCTCGTGCCGTTCGCACGCATCCCCTTCGACTCCCGCTGCGCGATCGAATACGCACGCATAAGGGCAACACTCGAAGGAAACGGGCAGCGCATCGGTCCCAACGACCTTCTGATCGCCGCCACCGCCCTCGCCAACGGCGCAACACTTGTCACCTCGAACGTCCGCGAGTTCCAACGCGTGCCGGGTCTTCGCATCGAGAACTGGGGCGACGTGGAGTTGTAGGAGCATCTGCGCGCACGCGCTCCCGCGCGAGTGCTTCAAACGGCTGCGGGACCTCTCAACCCCTCACTTTAATTTTGTCGTCGCACTGCTGCGGTAGCGCAACAGCCACTTTTGCAATATAATTATGCAATACATAAATAGGAGGAGACCATATGGTTAGGGCGATCGTACACCCACGCGTGCACGACAGGCACCCCGAAATCGAGGACGCCGACGCCCTTGCGGCGTGGGAGGGAGCGATAACGTCGGCCCCGAGACTCCCAAACAAGCCCGACGAATATGTCGCTCTCGGCTTCGATGGACACGGCAGACTTCTAGAAGTCGTGGCTGTAAGGGGCGCAGACGGCAGCTGGCTCATATACCATGCCACCACTCCCCCTTCGGACAAAACGTACAAGGAACTCAAGGTAGAGAGGTGACAGCATGGAGTTCAAGACGGCAAGCGGCGCAATCCTCACCGACGCCATGCTTGACGAGATGGCGCAGGAGTACGAAGACGGCACGTGGGAAGGCTGCGGCGAGGTGACGATGGGCCGCCCCAAGCTTTACGACGAGGACATGGAAACAGTCTCGTTCAGACTCCCCAAATCGCGCGTCGCAGCGGTCGAGGCGGCAACCGCCCGCAAAGGCATCAGCAAATCCGAGTTCTATCGTCGCGCAGTGGACAGAGAGCTGCTCGCCATAGGCTAAGACGGCTATGGAGATGCCTCTGAGACCATCGAGTTCCAACGCGTGCCGGGTCTTCGCATCGAGAACTGGGGCGACGTGGAGTTGTAGGAGCATCTGCACGCACGCGCTCCCGCGCGGCTGTTTCCAAGACAATAAAACTGTGAAACATGGGGTGTAATTCCTTGACGTTGCGCAGCCAACCAACTAAGATTTTTCGAGTTCAGTTCGGCATTTCAACAAGAAGGTTGTGATATGGAAACTTCACAGTTTCGCGGCGTGATTCCTCCCGTCGTCATCCCCCTATCGGAGAAGAAATCGCTCGACTTGGAGGCGTTCGACCGCACCGTCAACCGCATGATCGACGCGGGCGTTGACGGTCTGTTCTTCTTGGGCTCCTCGGGAGAGGTTGCCTTCCTCACCGACGCGCAGCGCTACCACGTGCTGCAGGAGGCCGTGGCCATCGTCAACGGGCGCGTGCCCGTGTTGGCCGGCATCATCGACATGGAAACCATGCGCGTGGTCGACCAAGCCAAGCGCGCCTCGGGCTTCGGCGTCGACGCGCTCGTGGCCACCGCGCCCTTCTACGCGCTCGGCGGCCCGAAAGAGGTCGAGCGTCACTTCCGCGCCATCCGCGAGTACACCGACCTGCCGCTGTTCGCCTACGACCTGCCCGTGTGCGTGCATACCAAGCTCGACCCGTCGATGCTCGTGCGCCTCGGCAAGGACGGCGTGCTGCAAGGCGTGAAGGACTCCTCCGGCGACGACGTGAGCTTCCGCTGGCTCGTGCTTGAAAACGAGGACGCGGGGCACCCGCTGCAGCTGCTCACCGGGCACGAGGTTGTGGTCGACGGCGCCTATTTGGGCGGAGCCGACGGCTCGGTGCCGGGACTTGCGAACCTCGACCCCTACTCCTACGTGGAGCAGTGGAAAGCCGCGCAAGCCGGCGACTGGGCGCGCGTGAAGGAAATCCAGGACCACCTGGCGCGTCTGATGGCGGTCACCCGCCACGTGAAGGCCACCGTAGGCTTCGGCGCGGGCGTGGGCGCGTTCAAGACGGCGCTGTGGCAGATGGGCGTGTTCAACACGAATCAAATGCGCGAGCCCGTGCAGCCGCTCGAGGGCGAAGACGTCGAGGAGATCGTGCGCGTACTCAAGGCCGAGGGCATGATGGACCCCGACGCGCCGGTGCGCAAGTAACCTCGGCGCGCGAAGGCGCAACGAAGGCTGGCTGAGAAGCCGGCGGACGCCAAACGGCAAAAACGCCACATGAGCGGGGCGCGACGCGCAAAACGTTGCGCCCCGCTCATGCAGGCGACAAGAGATGAGGGGCGCGGTTTCCCAACCGCGATTAAACAGGAAAACCGAACACGAAGGAGGGATCGATGGACGAAGCGCGCAAGCAGCAGCTCGTCGAGGCGCGCGACTGGATTCGCAAGGAACTCGACGCCAGCGTGAGGTTCTGGCTTGAGCACGGCATCGACCGCGAAAACGGCGGCGTGTACACCTGCCTCGACCGCAAAGGCGACATCTACTCCACCGACAAAAGCGTGTGGATGCAGGGCCGCGGCGGCTGGATGTACTCCTACCTCACGCACCTGTACGGCGAGAACACGCCCGCGTGGCTGACCACCGGCAAAGACGAGTGGATGGCGGCAGCGAAAAGCTGCATCGACTTTTTGGAGGACCACTGCATCAACCACGACGCGGGCGGGCGCCTCTACTTCACGGTGACGGCCGAGGGCGCGCCGCTGCGCCAGCGCCGCTACTGCTTCTCCGAGGGCTTCTACTGCATCGCGAACGCCGAGTACTACGGCGTGACGGGCGACGAGAAATACCTCGCCCGCGCGCGCCGCGCCTATCAGATGATCTACAACCTGAACAACAGCCTGATCGAGGACCCGACGGGCCTTGGCCCCAAAACCATCGCGGAAACGCGCTCGGGCTATGCGCTCGGCGACCCGATGATCTTCCTCAACATCATCGGCATCATGCGCCGGGTCGACCCCGCGCACGCGTGCGAGTACGACCAGCACGCGCGCGAGTGCACCGACCGCATCGTGAACTGGCATTACCGCCCCGAGCTCGGCTGCACGCTGGAAAGCGTGAACGCGAAGGGCGAGCCTGAGCTGTGGTACACGGCGGGACGCGTGGTGAACCCCGGGCACGACATCGAGTGCAGCTGGTTCATGATGGACGAGGCGAACTACCGCGGCGACGCGGAGCTGCACGCCACAGCCGAGAAGATCTTCCGCCAGGCCATCGAGGCCGGCTGGGACGACGAGTTCGGCGGGCTTCTGTACTTCATCGACGCGAAGGGGCTGCCGCCCGAGGCATACGAGCACGACATGAAGCTGTGGTGGCCGCACAACGAGATCATGATCGCCGCGTCGAAGGCGTACCGCGACACGCACGACGCGTACTTCTTCGACTGGTTCATGAAGACGCTCGACTATGCGAAGGAGCATTTCGCCGACCCCGCCTACGGCGAGTGGTACGGCTATCTGCGCCGCGACGGCAAACCGACCATGCCCTCGACGAAGGGTTCCACGTTCAAGGGTCCCTTCCACGTGCCGCGCGCGCTGAGCATGACCGAGCGTATCCTGACCGAGATAATTGGGGAAGAGTAGTAGAACGGGTTGCTCTCGCGGGCCGAACCGTAGGGTCAAGGCCATGCCTTGACCGCCGCCCCGAGATCTCACGAGGGCAAGGGCACGGCCCTTGCCCTACGACCCCAAGCACAACGTTGGTAAGAATTAGCAAAAGGCAAGTTACCTTCCGTAGAGAAAGGCAAACCATGAGCAACTACCTGGGTATCGAGTATTCCGTGAAGAACATGCCCGTGCTGGACGACGCGTTCGTTCCCTTCGGCGTGTGGATGACAGAGTACCTGAAGGGCGCGACGCACCCCATCAAGGTGGCTGTCGAGCGCGAGGACGGGTTGATTTCCGTGCGCGAGAGCGCCATCCGCGGCGGCGAGTTCGCCGAGGCCGACTTGCGCTACGTTGAGCGCCTGGTGAAGTTCGAGCTGTGGAGCATCGGCGGCTTCAAGGTGTACCTCAGCGGCTGCGACGAGATTGCCGCGAAGCTGGCCGAGGCGTACTCGCCCGCCGGCGAGCGCAAGTTCGACCACGGCTTTGTGGACGACCTCTACGAAAAGAACCTCGAGGTAGTCGCCGTGTCCGAGGCCGACTTCCCCGCCGCCAACGAAGCCCCGAAGGCCATCGGCGGGCACACCGAGGGTTGCCGCATCGGCTTCGACGCGGGCGGAAGCGACCGCAAGGTGTCGGCCGTCATCGACGGCGAGTCGGTGTACTCCGAGGAAGTCGTGTGGTTCCCCAAGGTCACCGAGGATCCCACCTACCACTTCAACGAGATCGTGACCGCGTTTAAGACGGCCGCGTCGAAGATGCCGCGCGTTGACGCCATCGGCGTGTCCTCGGCGGGCGACTACGTGAACAACCAGCCGATGGTGGCGTCGCTGTTCATCAAGGTGCCGCGCGAGCGCCGCGAGGAGGTCAAGAGCATCTACACCCGCGCCGCTGCCGAGATCGGCGACGTGCCGCTGGTGGTCGCCAACGACGGCGACGTAACGGCGCTGGCAGGCTATATGTCCACCGGCAAGGGCAACATTTTGGGCATTGCCATGGGCACGAGCGAGGCCGTGGGCTACGTGAACGCCGACGGCAACGTGCTCGGCTGGATCAACGAGCTTGCGTTCGCGCCGGTCGATTTGGCGCCGACCGCCATGCAGGACGAGTGGTCCACCGACTTCGGCGTGGGTTGCAAGTACTTCAGCCAAGACGCCGTCATTAAGCTTGCGCCCGCCGCGGGCATCGAGCTCGACCCGGAGCTCTCCCCCGCCGAGAAGCTGAAGGTGGTTCAGGGCCTGGCGAACGAGGGGCACGAGGGCGCGCTGGACATTTTCCGCTCCATCGGCGCGTACCTGGCGCACACGCTGGTGCTGTACAGCAGCTTCTACGAGATCGACACGCTGTTGGTGTTGGGCCGCGTGGCCTCCGGCGTGGGCGGCGACCTGGTTATCAGCGAGTGCAACCGCGTCCTGGCCGAGGAGCACCCCGAGCTGGCCGAGAAGATCAACGTGACGCTGCCCGACGAGATGATGCGCCGCGTCGGTCAGTCCGTGGCCGCCGCCAGCCTGCCCGAGCTGGCGTAGCGGGCGGGCGGGAAGCGCGCCGCAAAGCTTCCGCAAGCACAAGGAAAGCCGCCCAAGGGCGGCTTTCCTTTTTTGCGCCACTAAACGACTTCGGCTTCTCCAATATCAAGACGCCGCTTGCCTTGCGATCGACCGTTTCCGTTAATCCATCAACTCAAACGTCACGTCTACATCCCCGGTGCTTTCAAACACCTCCACGCCGGAATCAATGTGACCTAAATGCTGACGCTCAAACTGTTCGCCGTTCTGCGCATAGAGGATAACCAGGCTACCGCCCGGCGCCCAATACGCAATATCTCCAACCTCATATCCATCAGAGCGCATATTCTCCGTGGGCAGCGCATAAGCGCCGTAGCGGTAGCACATTTCCCGCCCATACAAGTCCATCATAGGAATCGTCATGGGCATTTGCTCAACGATGGCCCGTGTCGTCGCGTTGTTTTCCAACGTCGCAAGCAGCTCCGTGTCCCCAACCGTAATCTTCACGTTCACTTCCGTATCCTCCGCTTCGCTCTCAATCGCACCGCTTTCCGCGCTTACTGCCGCGCTTGAAACAGGAGCCTTTGCCGTTTCCGGCGCCGCAGATGAATCGGTTTCCCCGCAGCCGCAGAGAGACAGCGCAAAAAGCATTACGAAAACCAGCGCGGGTAATTTCTTCATGATCGAATCCGTTCTACAATATAAGGCCTGTCCATAGACGCCCCCCTAAAGCGCGTCGTACTCCTCGTCCAAAACCGGCTCCATCCATTCACAGGAGCCTGCCTGCGGATTTGTGACGATGTAGATATGGACGAGCCAACTGTCCTTAGCCGCTCCATGCCAGTGCTTAACATTTGCAGGGATCTTCACCACATCACCGGCGCAAATTTCCTGCGCTGGTTTGCCTTCCTCCTGATACCAGCCGCATCCGCCAGTCACGAGAAGGATTTGCCCGCCCGGATGAGAGTGCCAGCTATTCCTCGCGCTGGGAGCAAACGTCACGTTGCCCATCGGACAATTCCATTCCGACTGCATGGGGATCAGCCGCTCCTGCCAAACCTCGCCTTTGAAATTTGCACCCTCTGCCGGATTCCCCTTGGGGAAAATAAAGCTGTTGCTTAAATCAATCATGGTCGTCGCCTCGTCCTATTTCTTTCCGCCGAACACGGGAAAGCGGCTATATTCCCCGTAGTCCCTGATTTTCTCCATGTTCATCAGTGCGTTCATGTCCTCGTCCGAGATCGTAAAATCAACCTCGGCGTTTGTTTTCATATGCCCCGGGTTTGCAGTTTTCGGAAGGGCAATCATGCCGAGCTGCAAATCGTAGCGGATACAAAGCTGCGGAACGGATACCCCGTACTTCTCCGCCATTGCCCTGATGCCCTCGTTCTTCAACGCTTCACCGTGAGCCACGGGGGAATAGGCCTCCATCGCCATTCCCTTGCCCTGACAATATGAAACAAGCGCAGCAGGCGTGTTCGAGATGTGGCACAGCACCTGATTCACCATCGGCTTTACCTTCGCTGCGTCCCACAGGCTGTCGATATCCTCCTTCAAGAAGTTGGATACCCCTATCGCCCGCACTTTACCGGCGGCCAAAGCTGCCTCCAGCGCTTTCCACACCTGTCTGTTTTCCTCGAAATAGCGGTTCTCGGACTGGTTCACTTCCGCCCACGGCTGCGGACTGTGGATAATCACCATGTCGATGTAGGAAAGCCCCGTCTTCATAAGGCTTTCGTCGATAGATTTCGCCGCCGCCTCGTAGGTCTTGTGCTCTGCCGCCACCTTGCTGGTAACGAAAACTTCTTCCCGCGGAACACCACAGCTTTTTATCCCGGCTCCAACACCTTCCTCGTTTCCATAGGCCTGCGCGGTATCAATCAGGCGATAACCGATGGATACGGCCTGCCGCACCGCCGCAGCCGCCTGATCGTTGGGGATAAACCACGTGCCAAGCCCCAACTTCGGGATCTTCACCCCGTTTGACAGTGTGTAGGTTTCTTCAAAGATCACTGCTTACGCTCCTTTGCTTACCCGCCGGGGCCGCTCGCAGACGTCCCGCTTACCGCCCCGGCACCTCTTTCGCCTCGCCTTCGAGGCTAGTGCCCGCCAAGCGACGACTCCTCGATTTGGGCTCCGGTTTCGTAGTCAACCCAGCCCTCGGGCATATCTTCGTAGGCATCCTGATGGCACGCCGTGCAATACATCACCGACGCGCGGTGCGACTTATGGCAACTGCTGCACGGAATGTCGCCGTGCTGCGACCAACGATGGGGGTTGAAGGCGCGATCCTCGGTCACCTGCGTGAGGGCCTCCCGCGTCGTGATCTCGGTTCCATCGGAAGACACGTGGCAACCGCTTTTCAAGCAGAACTGGTCTCCCGATCCCTCGGCGTTGCCCGAGTTCACCTGCAAGGCGTTCAGTGTCACCTCGTCGAGAGGATCGTAGAAATTGCCCGAGACGAACAGCCCAAGCTCCCCCACCTGCTGGCCGAGCGAGGGGACGTGACAGGAAAGGCAGTCCTCGCCAGCGGCGGCGTGCGTAACCGCCATCATGGCGTTGGTGTTGGAAACCTCGTTGCCCCATTTATCCCTTCCCGCCACGCCGGATGCCTGCTCGTAGCCCTCAAGGTACTCGTCCATAGGGTCGTGGCATATGGCGGCGCAGAAGGAAGGCTCCTCGTGCCATGTCCAAAACGCCATGCCTGCTGCGACGAATATGGCCACGAAAACGACTACGGCAGTCAGGATATACGGCGCTTTCCGGCGCTTTTTGGCTGCCGCCTCAAGCGAAGGCGATGCCCCTTCTCGGACCCGAACGTCGTTCATCTCAGTTCCTCTTTTCTTTCGCATGAAACCAGGTTAATTTCCTTGTTGGGCAATTTGAGCCGCGCAATAGCGACCAAACGCGAGGGCGCCGCCGAAGCCCGTGCCCGACGCGTTGCGGGCAATGCGCGTACCCGGGTTGCAACCCATGTTGGAGTACCCGCTGACGTTGCCGGCCAGATAGAGCCCCGGAACCACGTCGCCGAACACGTCGACCGCCAGGCAGCCCTGCGAGGCGTCCTGCTTCAACCCGCCGTACGTCGTGCAGATAACGTTCGTGGTTTTGAATGCGTAGTACGGAGCGTGGTTCAGCACGAGGGGCGAAGGCCCGTCGTTGTTGAGGTGTGCGCGCCCCATAACCGAGTCGACGCCCGACGTGCCCACGTCGCTGTTGTATCGCTCCATGGTCGCGACAAACGTCTCGGCGGGGACGCCCATGAGCGCGGCCAGTTCCTCGTAGGTGTCGGCTCTCAGCAGCAGCCCCGTGTTCTCAACCTTGTCCATGGAGTAATACGAGCTGTCGTTTGACCGGTACTCGTCGTAAATCGCCTGGTCCCACACTTGGAAGCAGACGCGGTTCGGCTGCATGTTCGTCTCGGTCCACACGTTGGTGTAGCCCTGGGCCTCGTTCACGAAGCGCTCGCCGTTCTCATTCACGAGCACCGCACCAAGATGGTAAATAGCGCAGGCGGCGCCGTTGTCGCCGTCGGGGTTTTGCACCGTGAGCATGCTGCAGTAGTCCATGTGCCGCGTGTCGACGCCGATCGCCTGGGCCATGCGAATACCCGACCCGTCCTGCCCGATGGCGTCATACGTGGTTTTGGCGTAGGCTTCCGCGCCTTCGCCCAGCACAAACTGGTTGATCATGTCGGTGTTGCGCGCGTAGCCGCCCGTTGCCAACACCACGCCCCGGTTCGCCTTCACGTACGCGCCCTGCTCGGTGCGGCATCCCACCACACGACCGCTCTCCTCGCGCAACAGCTGCACCACCTTGGTGTCCGTCTTGATCTGAACGCCCTTGTCAAGCGCCACCTGATTGAGCGTTCGCATGGCGTCGCCAGGCGCCAGATGATGCTCGCGGCGGCGAGAGTGGCCGTTGGTGGCCAGCAGGCTCTCCTCGCGAAACTGTATGCCGAAGCCGGTGAGCCAGTCGTAGAGTTTTGAGCACTCCTCGCACATCAGGCGCACGTAGTCGTCGTAATAGTCATGCCCGAAATGGCGAATCATGTCCTCGTACATGGCCTCGGGCGAGTCCTCGATGCCAAGCTGCTGCTGCAAGGCCGACCCGGGAATAGCCATGCCGCCGTTGCAGATCGCGCTGTTTCCGCCCGTCATGGACTCGCTTTCCAAAACGATGGCGGACATACCCAGGTCGCGCGCCTCGATGCCGGCGGCAAGTCCCGCGCCACCGCCCCCTATGGCCACCAAGTCGGCCTCCATGTCCCAAGATCCCGGCAAGCTCGACGTGGTGGAAGTGCGCGGACGCGTCTCCTCCCATCGATCCTCTCGAGTCTTCGGCGCGCACCCGGCAAGCGACGCCAGCGCCGCCGACGCGGCAAGCACAGCGCCGCCCTTCAAGAGACCGCGCCTGCTCATGTTGGCGGAAATATCGCAATCCATAACGTTGTCCCTCCTCGTTGCCCTGTTTAACCGAACAAACAACCTTCGGTCGCTCGACGTGAGTATAGGAGCAAAAAGTCATATATAATAAATTGGAATATTTGACACCTGCTGATGTTTTTGATGTATTTAATATATCAAATCGTTATATTTGAGAGGATAGCCTCCATGCGCATCGAGTTCATCCGAGAGTTCCTGACCATCGCGGAGAAGGGTAGCTTCAGCCTTGCCGCCGTAGAGCTCAACATCACCCAACCTGCGCTCAGCACGCACATGAAGGCCATGGAAAAAGAGATCGGCAAAACCCTGCTCGACCGGGGGAAAGGGTCAAACGGCGCGAAGCTGACGAACGCCGGGCGCATTTTCTACGACGAGGCGACGGAGGTCCTTAATCGCTATGACGAGGCCGTTTCTCGCACCCGCCGCGCGCCAGACGAGTCGAAGGGGCGCATCACCCTGCTTCTCTCCCCCTTTTCCCGCTTCTGCAACGCCCAGGCAATCGAGGCGGTCGACGCGTTCAACAAGGCATATCCCGAAATCGAGGTGAACCTGTCCCTCGGCTTGCCCCAAAACCTCACCGAGGCGCTCGACGACGGGACCATCGACTGCGCCCTGCTCGTTCAAAGGGTATCGCCCGACGAAAAGCGCTATCCAACCGTCTTTCTGTGTGAGGAAGAGGTCGGGCTGCTTGTGCCGAACGACCATCCCCTTACGCGTCTTGACGAGATTACGCCGACAGACGCCCTCAAGTACCCTTCAGTCCATCGCGCCCACGGCAACCTGGAGATGACCCAGCGCTTTCACCGGGAGCTGTTTCGGGAATACGGCGCCATGAGATTCAAGTTGCGCGGGAACCCCTCCATCGACGATTTTCTTCTCAGGGAAATACACGGCGACGACATGGTCATCATGCCACGCAGCTTTGTCGACTCGGTTCAATTTCAAGCGCGCGCCGACGTGACGATGCTTGCGTTTACCCCGCCTTTGTTCGGGGCTAACTCCGTCATTTTCAGCGAAGGCAACGAAAGCGAGGCGGCGCGGACCTTTAGGTCGTTCCTCGAAAACCGAGCCACAGAAAGCCTTTAAGACGCCGCTCCTCACACCGTCAGCACGGAAAGACGCGTCGCCTTGCCCTCGCTTGCGGCTTTAGGCTCGGCCGCCCGCTTCGCTCGGGCTATGTCCGCCTCCACGCGCTCCTTGATCGCGCGAACATCCTCGGGGATCTCCAGCGGGTCCATAGCCTCATGGACGGCCGCCGTTCCCGCAGACACCGACGTCTCATAGCGCCAACGCTTGTATTTCAGCACGTCAAGCACGTCTTCCAACTCGGCTATCTGGCGCTCAACCTCCTGCTGCTGCGCAGCAAACATCTCCAGGCGGTCGGAAAGGGTGGCGTCCCCCTCAAGCGCTAGCTCGATAAAGCGACGGATATCCTTGATGGACATGCCTGATTTCTTGAGGCAGTTGATGAGGAAGATCCATTCGAAGTCGTCGTCGGAAAACATGCGGACGTTGCTTGCAGATCGATCAACGAAAGGCAGCAGGCCTTCCTTCGAGTAATAGCGCAGCGTGTGGGGCGACATCCCCATGCGCTGCGCGGTTTCGGCGACGGTGTAGTAAAACCATGGCTCCTCCAGCTGTCTCCCTATTTGTTCGAGTTGTGTGGTCGGCTCAAAACCCTCTTGCTTGAGAGCTGACTCTCAAGTTTAGAGTACCTCTCAATCTTGAGAGTATATATCAAATAGGAAACCACATCGAGAGAGAAAGAAGGGAAATGAGAGCGAGCGCGAAAAAGCAGGCCCGCATAGCGATAGACCTAGCGCTGGCGTTTCTATTGCCTGTTCAAATGGCCTATCAAATAGTGGGGGAATCTGCGCACGAGGTGCTGGGGCTGCTTATGCTCGTGTTGATCGGCGCCCATGCGCTGCTCAACCGCCGATGGTTCGGCTCGTCGCACAAAGGGCGAAAAGGGGCTGCGAGCGCCGTCGCGACAGCCGTCACGGCGCTCGCGTTCGTCGACGTTGTCGTGCTCATGGCAAGCGGCATCGCCGTCTCTCGTCATGTTATGGCGTGGCTACCGCCCCTCATGAGCCTGCCGCTTGCGCGCTCCCTTCACTTGGCGGCCTCGCATTGGGGAATCGTCCTTCTCTCGATGCATGCGGGGATGAACGCAAGCCGCATTCTCGGCTTGGTGGGCATGTCCCCCGGCACTCACAGAGTCACCCCCGGCAAAATCGCGGGCGGCGTCGCCCTGATTGCCGCGGCGGCGTACGGAGCCTACCAGTTCGGCGCCCTGGGCATCCCGCGGTATCTTTTCCTGGTCGACCACTACGCCTCTCTCGACTTCGGAAAGCCCGCCGTGCTCACGCTGATCGACTATCTGGCCGTCGCGGTGTTGTTCGCGCTTGCGGGCTCAGCTATCCGCTCGGCGAGCATCGCGCAGCCTTCTCCGCGCGTCCGCGACCGCGCAGGCCGCGCACGGCGAAACGAGCCCTCCGGCTCCTCGCAAGCTGTTTCGTCCACCCGCACCTCCGCGTTGCTCCAAGCAAGAACAACCCGTCGCGCAGCCTGCGCGCTGGGGATCGCAGGAGCGGCGTCGCTCGTCTTTTGCGGCTTCAAGCAAACGGGCGAGCTGGCTGAGCAGGCGATCCCCGCCAACGAAACGACACCGCAACCAACAATCGACAAAGAAGGAGAAGACGAGATGACAAAACCGCTCGTGGCATTTTTCTCGCTTTCCAACCTCGTGAGCGAGGGCATGGACGCAGTAACCTACGCGACGCCTTACGCAAACAACACGCAAACGGCGGCGGAGGCGATTGCCGAGACAACCGATGCGGACGTTTTCCGCATTGAAACCGTGCAGGAGTGGCCGCAGCTGCACAGCGAAGCGTCGCATATCGCCGGGGAGCAGCAACGCCGCGACGAGCGCCCCGCGCTCACGGCGACAGTCGAGGGCATGGACGGCTACGACACGCTTTTCCTCGGCTTTCCCATCTGGTGGTACTCCGAACCCATGTCGATCCGATCGTTCGTCGAGTCTTACGACCTCTCGGGCAAAACCATAGCCCCCTTCTGCACCACCATGAGCGTGGGTATCGGCGAGGCGGTGTCTCACCTGCGCGACCTGTGCCCCCAGGCAACGGTGCTCGACGGGTTGACGCTTCGCACGGCAAGCCCGTCGATCCCGTCGGAGGCTGCCTCATGGGCACAAGAAGTTTTGGAGAGCGCCGCCGAGGAATAAGTCCCAGGCGATCAATGAACGGTGAACGCGGGGAGGCCAGGACGCGCTACATCAATCTTCCTCCGCAGCCTCGTCAAGCGCGCGGTACTCGGCGCTCAGTTCTGCCGCCAGTTCCTCTTTGCTCGGCAGATAGGGCAGGTATTTCGCCGCAAACACTTGGTCGTTGCCCTCGGGCAGGGTGTACTCAACAATGGAATCGCTCTTGTCGGCGCACAAAACGATGCCAATGGGCGGGTTGTCCCCTTCGTTCATCAACTCGCGCGTGTAGTAGTTCACGTACATCTGCATTTGTCCGAGGTCTTGATGCGTGAGATCGCCCATCTTGAGGTCGATGAGCACGAAACAACGCATGAGATAGTTGTAGAACACGAGGTCGATATAGAAGTGCCTACCGTCAAACGTGATGCGCTTCTGGCGCGCCTCGAAGGCGAATCCACGGCCCAGCTCAAGCAGGAAGCGCTGCAAGTGAGTGATAAGCGCCTGCTCTAAGTCGCTCTCACGGAAGGCGGCGTCGTCCGAGAAACCCAAAAACTCAAGCACGTAGGGGTCGCGGATGATATCTTCCGGGCGTTTCGGCGGTGCGGTCTTTGAGATTTCCGCCGCCACCGTCTCCTTGTCTCGGCTGGCAAGCAGGCGCTCGCGAAACATCGTATTTATCTGGCGTTCGAGCTGACGCGTGCTCCAATGCGACTCGGCACACTCGTTCATGTACCACTCGCGCGCCTCGGCATCAGGAATACGCGACAACCTGCGGTAATGCGTCCAACTCAATTCGGTACGCAGTGCGTTCCGAATTGGGAACGCAAGGTAAAATTGGCGCATAAACCGAAGGTTTCGAATGTCGAAGCCCTTCCCGAAGTCCTCCGTGAGCCTTGCCGAGAGCCCTTCCAGCAGCGCTTCGCCGTACTCGGCGCGCTCTTCGCCGCCCTGCTGCTCGACAATGCTTTTGCCTATCTCCCAGTACGCCTCGACCATCGCGAAGTTGACCGCGGCATATGCCCTGTTGCGAGCAGCGTTAAGAATCGACGAAACCTGCTGATAAAAGCCCTCGGGAAGAAGAGCCGCACTTCCTTGCTTTGCCAGATCTCCCATACCTACCCCTCCAAATCTGCCGCAATGGCGTCAATTTACTCACGCAGCTCCGCTGAACAGGCGGCTCGGGATGCGTTGGACGGGAGGTCCAGCACAAACTATCACCGCAGCAGCAAGGAGGCTCGGGGCGTGTTGGGCGGGAGGTTGCCCCGCGCGCAGGTTGCGCAGCGACTGAAACAGTCCAGTGGACTGTTTCACAAAGCAAGCCATTGCTTGAGCACGGGGCAGCCTCCCGCCCAACGCGCCCCGAGCCACCCAACCGCGCAGTTTGCGCAAGTCCCCTACAGCGCCTTGCCGCGCAGGATTACTTGCTTTACCTCGAGCGTTTCCTTGTCGAGCAGCACAGCGTTGGCGACCGCGCCGGCGGCCAGCGTGCCGTACTTCCCTTCCAGCCCCAGCGCGCGCGCCGGGTTCACGGACGCGGCCTTCACGGCGCTTGCCAGCGGAATGTCCATGTCGCACACCGCCACGTGCATGCAGCGCATAAGGTCGCTTACCGAGCCTGCCAGGTTGCCCGCCTCGATGGTGGCCACCGGGCCGCGCACCGTGACGTCCTGGCCGCCCAGGTCGTACACGCCGTCGCCCAAGCCCGCCGCGCGCAGCGTGTCGGAGATCAAGATCATGCGGTCGTCGCCGAACATATTGAACGCCAGGCGCACCATCGCGGGATGGATGTGCACGCCGTCGGCGATAATCTCGGCCGTCACGTTGTCGCGCTCCGCCGCTGCGGGGATGGGGCCGGGCTTGCGGTGGTGCATCGGGTCCATAGCGTTGTACAAGTGCGTAAGGTGCCGCGCGCCCAGCTCGAAAGCGCGAGCAGCCGTGTCGTAGTCGGTGCAGGTGTGCGCAAGCGAGATGCGCACCTCGTCGTGCATTTCCTCAATAAAAGCGTCGGCGCCCTCAACCTCGGGCGCAATGTCGACCAGCTTGAACAGGCCGCCTGCACGCTTCTGCAGACGACGGAACTCGGCGGCGTCGGGGTTGCGCACGTACTCGGGGTTCTGCGCGCCCACCTTCGACGGCGAGATGTAGGGGCCCTCCATGTTGATACCCACCAGGTCGGCCTCGCTGTCGGTCGGAACGTAGGCCGCCGCCGCGTCGGCCGCGGCGCTCAGGATTTCCTCGGAAAGCGTCATGGTGGCGGGGCACATGGCGCACACGCCGCGCGACGCCTCGTAGGCACCCATCTTGTGCAAGCCGTCTAAGTCGCCGTCGGAAATGTCTCCCCCGGCGCTGCCGTGGAAGTGCAGATCGACCAAACCGGGAATCACGTAGCAACCCGACGCGTCGACGACCTCGGAGCCCGCAGCCGCCTCATCGGCGAACACGCCGCCGTCGATGCACACGTTGCGCTCGGCAAACCCCGAGCCGTCAAACGCCAAACCACCCTTGATGATCATGTCAAACCTTTCCTTGTCAACAGTATGTATACCCCTTGCACCGCACGCGGCGGCGGCAAGGGCATGGCCCTTGCCCTACGAAGGGACGCCCAAAGCCCTTGCCCTACAGGTCGAGCTTCGAGCCGGCCTCGGCATCCACGATCACCGTCACGTTCGGGTGGAACTGCAGCACCGACGCGGGCACCTCCGGCGTCACCGGGCCGAAGAACGCGCGCTTCACGATGTCGGCCTTGCCTTCGCCGTTCGCCACCACCAAAATCTCGCGCGCCTTCATGATGGTACCAATGCCCATCGTGTACGCCTCGCGCGGCACCTCGTCGATCGAGTCGAACAGGCGGCTGTTGGCATTGATGGTGCTTTCCGTCAGCTGCACGCAGTGGGTCGTCTTGGGAAACTCCTCGCACGGCTCGTTGAAGCCGATGTGCCCGTTGTGCCCGAGGCCCAGAAGCTGCAGGTCAACTCCGCCCGCCGCGTCGATGGCCTCCTCGTAGGCAGTACACGCCGCCTCGGCGTCGGCGCAGGCGCCGTCGGGCACGTGCGTGCGCGCCTTGTCGATGTCTACGTGGTCGAACAGGTTGTCGTTCATGAAGTAGCGGTAGCTTTGCACGTGGTCACCGGGAAGCCCGCGGTACTCGTCCAGGTTGTACGTGTCGACGTCGGCGAAGCTGATCTTGCCCGCCGCGCAATCCTTCACCAGCTCGGCGTACAGACCGATCGGCGTCGAGCCGGTGGCCAGCCCCAGCACGCAGTCGGGCTTCTCCGACACGAGCGTTGAGATCACGTCGGCTGCCGCGCGGCTCATCTTCTCATAGTCGTCGGTCACGATGATGTTCATGTTTGCTCCCCTTTTCTCGGTTGCCAATTTCCCTATCACGCTCGCGGGGTTTGCGCAGGCCAGCCCCTCACGTGCCGCTGCGAACCCCGACGTTTGAGCTTTACGCTTTACGTCCAGAACTGGAACGTCTCGATTATCTCCTGATACGCCCACAAGTATATATCGGAATACCAACCCGTTTCCGGCACGAAGCACAAAAGCGAGCTGTACAGCACGCTCAACGTCACCAGCGCCAGCAGCACCTTCATGGCGATGTCGCGCGCGGCGCCGCGTTCGGGCAGGTTCTCGTTCACGATGAAGCACAGAAGCACCGCCGCCGACAGGAACATGAAGCTGAAGTCGGCGTAGTAGCGTTGCAGGATGCCCGCCATCTCCGCGTCGAGCAGCGCCACCACGATGCCCGACACCACAAGCACCAGGATAACGCCCCATACGGTGCGCGTGGCACGCTGGGCGCTACGCAGCGCCAGGATGCGCCGCGAGAACGGCAGCACCCACAAAAGCGGCAGGCACGCGAAGATGCCGCCGAAGGTGACTTCCTTGATGGTTTGCCCCATGTAGGTAGTGTCGAAGTCAACTGCCTGGATGAACGGGAACACGCCCGTGACGTTAGGCGCTTGCAGGAAGTACGCGAACAACGCCGGCGCCAAACGACCCACGTTCATGCCGCGCTTGGTCATGTCGTTCACCGTGAGGTTGTAGTTCGCGCCGAAGTCGGTGACCGATCCGAAGCGCGCGTAGTTATATCCCATGATGCCCGCCGCCACGACGACGTACGGCGCCACGAGGCAGGCGAACTCGCGCGCCCCCGCCGGCGTGAACAGGCGCCGCTTCGTGATGTAGGTGCGCCAAAACAGCGGAAACGCCACGAGCGACAGCACGAGCAACTGCGGGCGGCACCCCGCCACCAGCGCCATGCACAGCGACCCCGCGAAGAACCACGCGCTCGCGTGTCTCGACGCGCGCCCGCGCACCCAGCAGTACAGCCCCCACGCCGAAAACGCCAATCCGCACATGATGGGCAGCGAGTAGAACGTGGGGAACTTCACCAAATACAAGATGCCGCAGCACGTGATAAGCGGGATTTGCAGCAGCAGGTAGAGCCCTAAGCTCACACGCTTGAAGTGGTAGCGCGCAAAGCGGTCGAGCAGCGCCGAGATGCCGAGGATGAACGCCAGCGCCATGACGAGCACGCCGATGGCGGTGGGGAAATTCGCGCCCGTGAGCAAGTAGAACGGCAGGTAGAACAACACCACGGGCACCACGCCGAAGTACACGTAGTAGTGCCCGTCGTAGTACGCCACGTCGAACAGGTACGCCTCGCCCGTCTCCTTCTGGAGCTCGTCGCGCGCGCCCTTGTCGTAGGGATCGTTCATGTTCTGCAGCCACTCGGGAGGCTCTTCGTCAAGATAGAGCTGGCCTTTGGCCATCGCGCGCGCCAGCTCGGCGTACTGCTGCGCGTTGTCGCCCCCCACCTCAAACGTGTTGACGAGCGAGTGGCCGTCCCACGAGCCGTAGTTGTAGCTCGACGTGGCCACGCCCACCAAGTTCGAGCCGAAGAACAGAAACGAGGTGACGAGCGCCATCTCGACCGCCACCGTGCCGATGATGCCCGCCTTCGAGCGACGCGGGTTCTCCACGATGTTGATGCGGTAGATGGCCGAGCGCGGGCGAAACATAAACGCCAGCAGCAGAACGCCGAACGTCACGAGGAAGCGCGCCTGGCTGAACGTGAAGGGGTGCTGCGCGTTGAGCGACACCGTCCACAGCTTGATGGGATAGCTCACGTCGTCGCCCGTCACCTCGATGCGCAAGTTGGTGACGTAACCCGACGTGTTCAGGTTGATGTACTCGCTTTGCGTGACCACGGTGGACACGTTAACCTCCGGTACGCCCACGGTGTACTCGGTTGAGTCGAAGTAGGTGTGGTGCGCGTCGTCGGTGAACTGAATCTTGATCGTGAGGTTTTGCGCCGGTTGGTTGGAGTCGAAGTCGATGCGAATGTTTTTGACCTCGGTGTTGAGGTTCGTGAACTCCATCACGTTGTCGACTTCCGTCAGGCGGAACAAATCGTCGCTCCCCTGCGCAAGCTCGATGCGGTCCTTGAGGTTGATGGGCTTGTTGTTGCGCGTGGCGAAGTAGTTGAAGTTGAAGACGAACGTTTCCAGCAAAAGCGCCACGACGAACAGCACCGCCACCGACTTCACGATATGCAGAATCGACGCGCGGTGCGGCTGCACAGAGCGCTCGTACACGTAGGCGATGTTCTGTCGGACGGTAGGCATACAGACGATATTATAGAAGAAAACCCGCGCCAGTTTTAAGCTGACGCGGGTTTTAAGACGTGACAAATGACCTGTCCCTTTGTCATGGGGCAAGCGGAACTATCTAAAGCTTCAAGGCTTCCTTAACGTCGGTGTAGACCACCTGCGGGTCGCGGTCGCCGTCGATGGTGACGAGCAGCTCGCAGCCGCGATAGTAGTCGATCAGCGGGCTCGTGGACTTCTCGTACACGTCGAGGCGGTTGCGCACCGTGGTCTCGTTGTCGTCGTCGCGCTGGTACATCTCGCCGCCGCACTTCGGGCACGCGGCGTCGGCCGCCGTGCCGATGTGGCCGCACTCCTTGCACATGCGGCGCGAGCACAAACGGTTCACGATAACCTCAGGGTCGACGTCGATGAGCAGCGCCGCGTCCAGCGGGCGACCCAGCTCGGAGAGCATCGTGTCGAGCGCCACGGCCTGCGTGGTCGTGCGCGGGAAACCGTCGAGGATAACGCCCTTCTCGGTGTCGGGCTGCTGAATGCGCTCTTTCATGAGATCGATGATGAGGTCGTCGGGAACGAGATCGCCGGCGTCCATGTAGCTTTTCGCCTTCACACCGAGCGGGGTTTGGTTCTTCACGGCAGCGCGCAGAATGTCGCCCGTGGAAATGTGGCAAAGCCCCTCTTCCTCGACGAGCTTCGCTGCCTGCGTGCCCTTGCCTGCGCCAGGCGCGCCCAGCAACACAATGTTCATGTCAGTAAGTCCTTTCCATGGTGGATAAAACTCGATGCCGATATTCTAACAAAGCAAGACCCGCCTCAACCGAGGCGGGTCCGTTTCTCCAATCAACCTGCGAGATTTCTCTACTTAAAGAAACCGTCGTAGTTGTGCTGCTTCAACTGGCTTTCGACCTTGCTCATGGTGTCGAGCGCAACACCGATCATGATGAGGATCGACGTGCCGCCGAACGACTGGATGAGCTGGTTGCCCGTGAAGTAGAAGATGATCGTCGGCACCACGGCGATGGCGGCGATGAAAAAGCCGCCGGGCAGCGTGATGCGGTGGATCACGTTCTTGATGTAGGTGACCGTCGCCGAACCAGGACGCACGCCCGGGATAAAGCCGCCCTGCTTGCGCAGGTTGTCGGCCGTCTCCTCGGGGTTGAACACCATCGAGGTGTAGAAGTACGCGAAGAACACGATCAGCACCAGCGTGAGGATCCAGTTCACCACGCCCGTGGAGCACCAGTTCGCAAACGTGGTCAGCCAATCCACGTTGAAGATGGCGGCCAGCTGCGCCGGGAAGTAGATGATGCAGCTTGCGAAGATGATCGGGATAACGCCCGCCGCGTTCACCTTCAGCGGAATGTAGGTGGACTGCCCGCCCATCATCTTGCGACCCTGCACGCGCTTGGCGTAGTTCACCGGGATACGGCGCTGCGCACGCTCAACGTAGATGATCAGCGGGATGCACACGAGCACCACCGCCAAAATGACCACGGTAAGCGCAATGCCCGTGCCCAAGTCGCTCGTCAGGTTGACCGACGAGAAGATAGCGGAAGGCACGCGCGACACGATGCTCACGAAGATGATGAGCGACATGCCGTTGCCGATGCCGCGCTGGGTGATGAGCTCGCCCATCCACATGATGAACGCCGTGCCCGCCACCAGCGTGAACACGATGATGACGTCGGTGAGAATCTCAGGCACCTCACTGGAGAACACCACGCCGTACGCCGGAGACTTGAACAGCAGCAGGTAGCCGATGGCGTTGATCAAGCCCAAGCCCAGCGTCAGGTAACGCGTGACCTGCGTGATCTTCTTGCGACCGGCGTCGCCCTCGCGCGCCCAACGTCCCACGGCGGGAATAACGCCCTGCATCAGCTGCATGATGATCGATGCGGTGATGTAGGGCATGATGCCCAGCGAGAACACCGAGAAGTTCGACAACGCACCACCCGTGAACAGGTCGAGCATGGTCATGGCAACGCCCGTGTCGGCAAACGCCGTGGCGAAGTCATGGAACGGAATGCCCGGAACCGGCACGTAGGCGCCAAAGCGGTAAAGCGCAAGGATAGCCAGCGTAAACAGGATCTTCTTACGCAGCTCAGGCACCTTGAATGCGTCAATCAGGGAGCTTAGCAAGGCTCTTCGACCTTTCCTCCAGCTGCTTCGATCTTAGCCTGAGCAGAAGCAGAAACCTTATCGACCTTAACGGTGAGAGCCTTCGTGATCTCGCCGTCGCCAAGCACCTTCACCAGCGAGTCGGAGTGCTTGATGATGCCCTTCGCCGCCAGGGAGTCGCCGTCGACCACGTCGCCGGCCTCGAACTTCTCCTCGAGACGGCTCACGTTCACCGGCAGGTACTCCACGCGGTTGGGGTTGCGGAAACCAGGGAGCTTCGGCAGACGACGGGCGAGCGGCGTCTGACCACCCTCGAAGCCCGGGCCCTTGCCGCCGCCGGAGCGCGACTTCTGGCCGTTCATGCCGCGACCAGCGGTCTTGCCGTGGCCCGACGCGGGGCCGCGACCAACGCGCTTGCGCTTCTTCTTCGAGCCCTCAGCCGGCTTCAAGTCTTTAAGTTCCATTTGTTTTCTCCTTGTGTTCGCTTCGGACGAGGCGCTTCCCCGCCCGATGCTGGCAGCTCGCCGCCAGCTAACTTCCGAATACCACATCAGTCGACGCACCCCCAAGGCGCGCCGACTGACACTTGCAGTTCAGGCAGAAGACGTTTCCGCCTACAACTTTAGATCTCCTCGACGGTGATCAAGTGCTTCACTTTGAAGATCATGCCGCGCACGGATTCGTTGTCGACGATGTCGTGCGTGCGGCCGATTTTGCCGAGGCCGAGAGCCTTGAGCGTCTTGCCCTGGTCGGCAGGACGACCCACGGCGCTTTTCACCTGCGTGAGGCGCAGAGTCTTTTTAGCGTCAGACATTACTTCTGCTCCTTCCAGCCAAAGATCTCGCCCACCGAGCGGTCGCGACGAGCGGCGATCTCCGCAGGGCTCTCAAGCTCCTGCAGGCCCGCGGCGGCGGCCTTCACGATGTTCATGGCGTTGTCGGTGCCGAGCGACTTGCCGATGACGTTCTTCACGCCGGCAAGCTCGAGCAGCGGACGCACCGAGCCGCCGGTGATGATACCGGTACCGGGAACGGCCGGCTTCAGCAGCACGCGGCCCGCGCCGTACTCGCCGAGCACCTCGTGAGGAATGGTGCCCTCCTCGGTGATCGGCACGGTGAACATATTCTTCTTCGCGTCTTCGACGCCCTTCTTGATGGCGGTGGGAACCTCGGCAGACTTGCCCATGCCCACGCCGACGTTGCCCTTGCCGTCGCCGACGACCACAAGCGCCGTAAGCTGCATGCGGCGGCCGCCTTTCACGGTCTTGGACACACGGTTGATGCTGACAACGCGCTCCTGAAGCTCAGGGATAGCGTTCTCCTGCTGTTGTTTACGAGCCATTACACCCTCCCTTAGAACTTCAAGCCGGCTTCGCGGGCGGCCTCAGCGAGCGCCTTCACACGGCCGTGATACAGATGGCCACCGCGATCGAACACGATCTCGGTGATGCCCTTCTCCAAAGCCAACTTGCCGGCGATCTCACCGATGGCGGAAGCGCCCTCGATGTTGCTGCCGCGCTTGCCGGTGGCCTTGAACTCGGGGCCGAGCGTGGACACGCCGCAAAGCGTGGTGTGGTTCACGTCGTCGACGAACTGCACGTAAATGTTGTTGTTGCTGCGCGTAACGCACAGGCGAGGACGGGCGGCGGTACCGGAGATCTTACCGCGAACGCGACGATGACGACGCGCCAGCCCGGCCTGCTTTTTCTGAAGCTTATTCATGAGCTAATCCCTTCAATCAGATGTCAAGCCGGACTTAGTCCTTGCCAGCCTTGCCGGCCTTGCGGCGGACATGCTCGCCCTCGTAGCGAATGCCCTTGCCCTTGTAAGGCTCAGGCTTGCGCCACTTGCGGATGTCGGCAGCAACCTGGCCGACCTTCTCCTTGGAGGGGCCGGAAACCACAATCTCGGTCTGGCTGGGAACCTCGAAGGTGATGCCTTCGGGCGCCGCGACCAGCACGGGATGGGAGTAGCCGAGCTGCATCTCGAGGTCCTTGCCCTTGAGCGCGGCGCGGTAGCCAACGCCCACCAGCTGCAGCTTCTTGGAAAAGCCCGTGTGTACGCCCTCGACCATGTTATGGACGAGCGAGCGGGTCAGGCCGTGGAACGCCTTCGACTCGCGCGTGTCGTCGGGGCGGGTGACGATGATTTGGTCGCCTTCCTGCGTGATGGTCATGCTGGGCTGGAAGGTGCGCGTCAGCTCACCTTTGGGGCCCTTGACCGTCACCGTGGAACCGTCGATGGTCACGTCGACGCCAGCAGGAACGGTAACGGGCATCTTGCCGATACGAGACATAATGCAAACCTTCCTTTCCTACCAGATGTAGGCGACAACCTCGCCGCCGATGCCCTTCTTGCGAGCATCGCGGTCGGTCATGACGCCGTTAGAAGTCGAGATGATAGCCGTGCCGAGGCCGCCGAGCACGCGGGGCAGCTCGTCTTTGCCCGCGTAGATGCGCAGGCCGGGCTTCGAGATGCGCTTGATGCCGCGGATCGTCTTGGCCTTTTTGGGACCGTACTTCAGCGTGATCTCAAGCGTCGCGCGGGGCTCGCCGTCGATTACCTCGTAACCGCGGATGTAGCCCTCCTGATCCATGATGCGAGCAATCTCAACGAGTTTCTTGCTCGACGGCATGGACACCGTGTCCTTGCCAGCAGACTGGGCGTTACGCACGCGCGTAAGCATATCTGCGATGGGATCGGTCATTGTCATGTTTGTTTTCTCCTTTGATTCGTGATGAGCCGATCGTACGGTTCGTCGGCGCCCTTAGCGCCTCCGCCTTTTACGTCGACACACCCTAAACGAGTCCAGTTCTTACCAGGAAGACTTGGTCACGCCGGGCAGCTCGCCTTTGTTGGCCAACTCGCGCAAGCAGATGCGGCACAGGCCGAACTTGCGGTAGTAAGCACGAGGACGTCCGCAACGCGTGCAGCGGTTGTGCTGGCGCGTGGAGAACTTCGGTTCGCGCTTGGCTTTGGCGATCATCGATTTCTTAGCCATGCATTCCTTCTTTCTTGCATTTTAAGGCCCGTCGCCCCTTGCGACGCGCCTTGTTGCCTGAGGTTACGCAAACAAGCCGCCCCGAGGGGCGGCTGTGCTTGTTTTACTTGCTCTTAAACGGGAAGCCCAGCGCGGAAAGCAGCGCATAGGCAGACTCGTTGTCGGGCGCGGTGGTCACGAACGTGACGTCCATGCCGCGCGTGCGATCGATCTTGTCGTAGTCGATCTCAGGGAAGATCAGCTGCTCAGTGATGCCGAGCGTGTAGTTGCCGCGACCGTCGAAGCTGTTGGGGTTGATGCCGCGGAAGTCGCGCACGCGGGGAAGAGCCGTCGCCAGCAGACGATCGAGGAACTCCCACATACGGTCGCCGCGCAGGGTGACCTTGCAGCCGATGGCCTGGCCCTCGCGCACATGAAAGCCTGCGATGGACTTCTTCGCGCGGGTGACGCAGGGCTGCTGGCCGGTGATGATGCGCATGTCGTTCATAGCGGCGTCAAGCAGCTTGGAGTCGCCGGCAGCGGCGCCGACGCCCATGTTCACCACGATCTTCTCAAGCTTGGGAACCTGATTGACGTTGGTGATGTCGAGCTCTTTCTCGAGCTTGGCGACGATCTCGTTTTGGTACTTTTCCTTCAAACGAGGAGCCATAGTAGCTAAAACCTTCCTTCCGATGGATTAAACGCGGGATTTCCGACCCCGCGTCCCTGTGTTCCAGGGCCATAGAGTGCATGAGCACCCGAAGAGGAGACGTTACTAGAACGCCTCCTCCAAGTCAATACATATCAGTGCGATCACCGATAAGCAGCAAAACCGCTCAGCGGAACTACTTAACGACAATATCCTTGCCGCACTTCTTGCACACGCGAACCTTCTTGCCTTCCTCGTTCACGCGCTTGCCCGTACGGGTGGGCTGACCGCACTCGGGGCAGATCAGCATCACGTTGGAGACGTGGATGGGAGCCTCCATCGTGGAGATGCCGCCCTGCGGGTTGGCCTGCGTCGGACGCATGGCC
>JAUNGO010000008.1:34318-52084 GCA_030524475.1 Eggerthellaceae bacterium
CATGTTCGCGCCCTTGACGACGACGCGCTGCTTCTCAGGGATGGCGCGAATGATCTCGCCCTCTTTGCCCTTGTCCTTGCCGCAGAGGATCTTGACCTTGTCGCCCTTGCGCACGTGCATCTTGGTGTTGGTTTTCTTCCTGGTTGCCTTCATGCTCATGACACCTCCCTTACAGCGTTTCCGGTGCCAAAGACACGATCTTCATGTACTTCTTGTCGCGCAGCTCGCGAGCGACGGGCCCGAAGATACGGGTGCCGCGCGGGGAGCCGTCGTTGTTGATCAGCACGGCGGCGTTCTGGTCGAACTTGATGTAGGAGCCGTCGGCACGACGCACTTCCTTCTTCACGCGCACGATAACGCAGCGAACGACCTCGCCCTTCTTCACGTTGCCGTTGGGCATCGCTTCCTTCACGCTGCAGATGATCACGTCACCGAGGCCCGCGTAGCGGCGCTTCGAGCCGCCGAGGACCTTGATGCACTGCACCTTGCGAGCGCCGGAGTTGTCGGCCACCGCGAGCATGGATTGCATCTGAATCATATGCTGTACCTAACTTTCTCAACGAAGATAGCTGTATGCAAAGCACACGCGCTATTTGGCCTTCTCGACGATCTTCACCAGGCGCCAGCGCTTCATCTTGGACAGCGGGCGCGTCTCCATGATCTGAACGGTGTCGCCGACGCCGGCTTCGTTGTTCTCGTCATGGGCATGGAACTTCTTCGTCGTGGTGATCATCTTGCCGTACACCGGATGGGGCTTGCGCTCCTCGACCTTCACCACGATGGTCTTGTCGTTGACGTCGCTGACGACGACGCCCTGACGAACCTTACGCAGATTGCGCTCTTCAGACATTTTCACACCTTCCCTTGAACTACGCGCTCAACTCACGAGCACGCATCTCGGTTTGGATGCGCGCGATGTCCTTCTTGACCTGCTTCACGCGGGCGGTGTTGTCGAGCTGGCTGGTAGCCATCTGGAAGCGCAGGTTGAACAGCTCGGCACGCGCCTCCTTCAACTTCGCCTGCAGATCCTCGGCAGAAAGTTCACGAATCTCTGCTGCTTTCATTTATTCCTGCCCTTCCGTTTCGCGAGTAACGATCTTGCACTTGATGGGCAGCTTGTGGATGGCAAGGCGCAAAGCCTCACGCGCCGTCTCTTCGTCGACGCCGTCGATCTCGAACATGATGCGGCCCGGCTTGACGACTGCTACCCAGCCCTCGGGGTTGCCCTTGCCCGAACCCATACGAGTTTCGGCAGGCTTGGAGGTAATCGGCTTGTCGGGGAAGATCGTGATCCACACCTTGCCGCCACGCTTCATGTGGCGGGTCATGGCGATACGAGCTGCCTCGATCTGACGGTTGGTGATCCAATGGGCCTCGAGAGCCTGGATACCGTAGGAACCGTGGTTCAGACGGGTGCCGCCCTTGGCCTTGCCCTTCATGGAACCACGCTGCACCTTGCGGTGCTTAACGCGCTTAGGTACGAGCATTACTTGCGCCCCCTCTCGTTACGATCATTGCGACGGCCGCGGCTCGGGCGCGAGCTGCCCTCGAGCGCGGGCTGCGGAGCCTTCTGCCCGGGGAGCACTTCGCCGTGGTAGACCCACACCTGCACGCCGATGGAGCCCATCGTGGTGGCGGCGGTGGCGAAGCCGTAGTCGATCTTGGCGCGCAGGGTGTGCAGCGGCACGCGACCCTCGCGGTACCACTCGCGGCGGCTCATCTCGGCGCCACCGAGGCGGCCGGAGCACTGGATGCGGATGCCCTTGGCGCCCGACTTGCGCGCGGACTGGACGGCCTTGCGCATCGCGCGGCGGAACGCCACGCGGCCCTCGAGCTGCTCGGCAACCGACTGGGCGATGAGCACCGCGTCGAGCTCGGGGCGCTTGACCTCGACGACCTCGACGGACACCGGGCCGTTGGCGACCGTTTCCAGCTTCTTGCGCAGAGCGTCGATCTCGGCGCCCTTCTTGCCGATGACGACACCCGGGCGAGCCGTGGTGATGATGATCTTGATCTTGTCGCCGGCGCGCTCGATCTCAACCTTGGAGACAGCGGCACGGGCAAGGTAAGTGTCCAGATACTTGCGGATGGCAAGATCGTTCTCGAGGGTTTCAGCGTAGTTCTTGTCGGCGTACCAACGGCTGCGCCAATCCTCGGTGATGCCCAGACGGAATCCAGTAGGGCTTACTTTCTGACCCATTGACTTATGCCTCCTCTCGCGGCGCGACGATGATGGTGATGTGGCTGGTGCGCTTGTTGATGCGCGACGCAGAGCCCTTCGCGCGAGGGCGAATGCGCTTGAGCGTGGGGCCCTCGTCGACGTAGGCGGCCTTCACGACGAGCGTGTCGGCGCGCAGGTGGTTGTTGTGCTCGGCATTGGCCACAGCCGAATTCAGCGTCTTCTCGACGGTTTCCGCAACGGCGCGGTTCGTGAATGCCAAGATCTCGCGAGCCTGCTCGACGGACTTGCCGCGAACCAGGTCGACGACGACGCGAGCTTTACGAGGGGCAACGCGAACGTAGCGGGATACTGCTTTAACTTCCATTCTTCACCCTATCCTATCGCTTCTTGCCCTTGTCGGCCGAGTGACCCCTGAAGGTGCGGGTCGGGGCGAACTCGCCCAGCTTGTGGCCGACCATAGACTCGGTGATGTAAACCGGCACGTGCTTGCGGCCGTCGTGGACGGCGATGGTGTGACCAACCATCTCGGGGAAGATGGTGCTCGCACGCGACCAGGTCTTGATGACGTTCTTTTCGCCAGCCGCGTTCATAGCCTCGATACGACCCAGAAGGCGCGGTTCTACGAAAGGACCTTTTTTCAAACTTCTGCTCACTATTACTCCTTACGACCCTACGCGCTACTTCTTGCGACGACGGATGATCAGGCGGCTCGACGCCTTCTTGGGATTGCGGGTGCGATGGCCCTTGGTGGGAACGCCCCACGGGGTGACCGGGTGACGGCCGGCGGACTTGTTCTTGCCCTCGCCGCCGCCGTGCGGGTGGTCAACCGGGTTCATGACCGTACCGCGAACGGTAGGACGCACGCCCATCCAACGCTTACGACCGGCCTTGCCGATCTTGATGTTGGAATGCTCGGCGTTGCCGACCTCACCGACGGTGGCGCGGCAGGTGAGCAGCACGCGACGCATCTCGGAGGAGGGCATGCGCAGGATGGCGTACTTGCCTTCCTTGCCCATGAGCTGGCAGGAGTTGCCGGCGGAGCGGGCGACGGCCGCGCCGCGACCCGGCTGCAGCTCAACGTTGTGGATGAGCGTGCCGACGGGGATGTTGGCCAGCGGCAACGCGTTGCCCGGCTTGATGTCGGCGTCGGGACCGCTTACCACCATGTCGCCTACTTTGAGGCCCTTGGGGTGGATGATGTAGCGCTTCTCGCCGTCGACGTAGTGCAGAAGAGCAATGCGAGCGGAACGATTGGGATCGTACTCGATCGTGGCAACCTTGGCGGGCACGCCGTCTTTGTTGCGCTTGAAGTCGATGATGCGGTAACGCTGTTTGTTGCCGCCGCCCTGGTGACGGGTGGTGATGCGGCCGTTGTTGTTGCGACCCGCCTTCTTCGGCTTCGGGGCAAGCAGCGACTTCTCCGGCTTCGACGTGGTGATTTCCGCAAAGTCGGAAACCGTCTGGAAGCGTCGGCCGGGGCTCGTCGGCTTGTACTGTTTGATACCCACAGTTCAACCTTTCCTTACTTCCCGGGCTTGCTCGAGCGCCGCGCCTGTGTGAGATCAAGCGCGGGCAAACGATAAGCCCGTCGAGGAATCTGTTCGCGCGCCTCTCCGCACACCAGAAACCTCATCTACCTTACGTGGCCAGCCGATTGCCTAACAGCGCAAAGAGAGGTTCCACGCTGCGACTCCGTCTAACCACGCGCCCGGGTGTATCCATACACGCACAGACGCAAAGAAGCATTATATGCGCGCGAAAAGGCGAATGCAAGGGAAAATTTTGCGGGGAAATTGTGGGGCGCGGGCTGGGGGACAGGAGGGAACGCCACGCTACTTGCCGCGTCGGCGGCGCGCGACGGCGTAGGCAACGCCGCCCGCCGCCGCGAGCAGCGCCACGGCGGCGACGCCAACAACGACGGCAACGGGCATGCCTTCGCCTTCGCCCGCGTCCGTGAGCATCCCGTCCGTGCCCGACGCGCCCGCATCCGCCTCCGCGGCGGCCTGAACGGCGGCGGCGTCGGTGATCTCGACGAACGCCTTGATGGGGAAGTTATCGAACACGACCGACTCGTTGGCGGCCTTAAGCGCGCCTGCGACCTGAGCCCAGTCGACCCATTCCCCGCCCACGCACGTGTAGCTTTCGCCCTCGTTCACCACGGCGACGCACTCAAACCCCGCCTCGCGCGCAGGCGCATCGTCGTCGCGCGACGAGTCGTTCATGGCAACGCTTTGGAGATACGTTGCCGAACCGTCCTCGTCGACGCACTGCTGCGTGACCACCACCGCATACGTTTGTCCCGCGCCGACGGGCACCCACGCGTCCCGGTCGAGCGTCAAGCGGTGATAGCCGCCGTATTCGTAGACAGCCTCCGCGTGCGCGGCCAGCGTGCCGTCGGTCGGCGCGGCGTCGGCGGCATCAAGCAGGTAAAGGTCGTAGGAAACGGCAGTGTTCGGCTGCGTGGTCTCGCACGTGAGGGTGCGCACGGTGCAGTCGTACTCGGCGGTGAACACGTTGGCAGCCGCCGACTCCTCCGCCGTGCGAAGCGCCAGCACGTTGGTCGCCGGCATAAGGTTGTACTGGTCTATCCAGAACATATTGGCGTCTTTTTCCTCGCTGTAAGCGTCGTCGGCGTGGTAGCCGTAGGAGTCGACGTCGAAGTCGAAGGTTTCGAGCGCGGTGATGGACTGGTCGTAGTACGACAGCCAGAAATAGCCCGTGTGGTTGCCGTTTTCGTCCTCGACGCCCCAGCTGCCTGCGTTGGGAAACTCCTCGGTTTCCGAGCCCCAGCTGTTCTTCACGAGCCACGCGCCGTTGCCGGGAGGGGTCCTGCTCGTGCCGTCGTCGGCCGTTCCCTGGTTGAAGTTGCCGGCCGGGTAGTTGTCGTCCCAACCCACGATGGTAACGGCGTGGTCGGCCTCAATCGGGGCATACGTATAGTGCGCCCAGTTTTCGCTGATGAACTCGTCGGTGCCCTCCTGTCCCGGCATCGGGTCGCCGGAGTAGTAGGACATCGACACGGCGCGGCCGTGGTCGCGCAGCTCGGACTTGACGGCGTTCATCGCCTCCTGGCTGTAGCCCGCATAGGTCCCGTCGGCGTCGAACACGCACATCTCGGGCAAGATGTTGCTGCCCTCAAGCTCAAAGGTGCTTAAGTTCCATGCCTCGTCGGGCAGCGACCACGTGGTGTGTTCGATGCTCGAACCGTCCTCGCCGGCGACGGAGGCGGCGTAGTAGTACGGGGAAAGATCCTGGCCGGAACGCGCGTATTCCTCCTGCTTGCTTTCGAGCTGGTCCTCGTAAACCGCCACATAGGCGACTTCGGAATCGCTGCTGCCTTCCTCCGCAGAGGTTACCGTGCACACGATGATGCCCTCGTCGTTTTTGTAGGGCGCAAGCGTCTCGGGAACAGGGCCGACACCCGCCGAGAACAAGGTGGTGGCGTAAACCATGTATCCGCCCAGGTTAAAGGCGGCGTTCGGGTCGTCCGAGCCGCTGCGGTAGCCCTCGCCCTCCTGAGCACCCGCCGCGGCGGGTGCGGACGAGTAGGTGAAGTACGCCAAATGCCGCTCGGACAGGTCGAGCTCGCGCGCGGTTTCCTCGGTGTAAGTGTCGGGATATTTCTGCTTGAGCTCGGAGAGGATGCTCGCCTCGGCGGCGGCGATGGCGGAAAAGCCCCAGCACGTACCCCAGACCCCCTGGTTCTTGACGGGGGAAACGACGCCTTCGTCGCGCAGGTCGAACGACGGGGTGTCGGCGAAGGCGTCCTCGACGCCTGCGTTTGCGGTGGAGTACGCAGTGTCCTGCGCGCCAAGCTGCTCGGCGGCGGCGCTCAACCACGCGTCTACGACGGCGCCGCCGTCGGCGAGCGCGGAAGCGGGCGTGAGGCAAACGGCAAGAGATGCCGCCAGCGCAAGCGAGAGCGCATCCCGCGCCGCCGTTTGCACGGCGCTCCGCATCACACCCTGCGCCGCACTCTTCTTCGCCATGTTGCACGCTCCTTCCGTAGCGTGACAAAGGGACAGGTCGTTTGTCACATTGGCAAAACGTGAGGGAACGAACGGCCTTCCTCAATGTGACAAACGACCTGTCCCTTTGTCACGCGGACCACTCCCTCGCATTTTCTCCATCCTTATATTCTAAGAGAGGAGAAGCTGTGCCCAACCGACCATTCGTGCGCTCAACCCCACCGTTCGCGCAACGCCCCCAAGCGTGGCAAGGGGACGAGTTGTTTGTCACAGGGAGGCGTTGACGCGGATGCGGGTGGTGAAGGTGCGGGCGGGCTCGTCGAAGCGGAAGGACGCCTCGCCGTCGTAGGCGCGCGCCGCGCGCTCGATGCTGGCCAGCCCCAGACCCCCGCCCTGCCGCGTGCTGGCAAACGCCGCCGCAGGCAAAAAGCCGTCGCTTGCGCGGCGCGCGCCCGCAAGGCGCACCTCGCGGCAAGGGTTCTCGATCTGCACCGCCATCGAGCCGCCGATGACGCCTATCCGCACGCGCAGCCAGCGCTCGCCCTCCGGCATCTCCGTGCACGCGCGCACGGCGTTTTCCATCGCGTTACCGATCATCACCGTAAGGTCGGGCGCCGAAACTGCCACGTCGTCGCACGCGGCCTGCACGTCGCAGCGCACGCCTTCGTCCTCCGCGAGCCCCACGTAGTGCTGCAGCAAACCGTTCACCACCGCGTTTTCGCAATAGCGCGCGCCCACGCCGCCTTCCCCGCGCCTTGCCACCTCGCCGAGGTACGCGCGCGCCTCGCCCAGCGCGCCGCGGTCGAGCAAGTTCGCCAACCCGCCCAGGTAATGGCGCATGTCGTGGCGCATGCGGCGGGCGCTTTCCATCTCATGCATGATGTTGTCGTACTGCAGCCGTTGGATTTCCAGCGCCTTTTGGCGCTCGCCGTCGCGCTTGCGGCGCACCGACTCGCGCATGAGCAGCCACCACGCAAGCCCCTCCTGCACAAACAGCAGCAAAAGCAGCGGGGCGAACAGCGCCACCTGGTCGGGCCTTGAGTAGTCGATGACCGTGTTGTACCCGATGACGACCGCGAAGTACCCCACCGAGACGACCATAACCGCCACGAAGTCGCGCCCCATGTTCGCGGGCTCGATCTCACGCAGGTAGTCGCGCACCACCTTGAGCGACACCGCCACGCCCACGGGAAACATCACCGCCGTGGTAACGGCCCACAGCGCCAAGGCGCGCGCCGTGTACGTCTCGTCGCTGAAGTTTCCGCCGTTCAAAAACGGCAGCAGCAACACCACCGCGCAATACTGCGTGAAGGCGTAGAACATCACGAGCACGATCACCAGCAGCTTTTTGGCCAGCGCCTCGCGCACAAGGGCGAAGTACGCCATGGCCAACAGCAGCACCGCCGCCAGCATATAGAGGTTGGCGGCCAGCTGTTGCTCGTCGAACGCAACGATGAACAGCGGGAACACCAGCGCCATCAGCGCTTCGGCAACCACAACGCACGCCAACGTGCGCTCTTTGGAAAAGCGCAGGGTGGGAGGCAGAAACGGCAGGAAGCACAGCACGCTGCACGGCGCGAGCTGCAGGAAGAACCCCAGCGCGTGGCGGGCAAAGAAGCTGACGGACTCGATCATAGGCGTGCGCCTTGAGAACCGGGCGCGCTCGCGCTCGCGCCGATGCCAGCCGCAACACCCGCGCCCGCATGGGCGCCCTCCGCGCCGCCCGCGCCTTTTCCGCTTTCCGACAGGTGGGCAAACAGGTAGTCGTCGTACGCGGCGCGCACGTTGGCGCGCTCGCGGCGCGCGAAGTCGAGCCGCGTGCCGTCGCGCAGCAGGCAGAAGTCGGGGGCCATGCGCTCGATATGCTCCATGTTGACGATGGTGCCCCTGTTCAACTTCAAAAACGACGCGCCGAGGGTTTGCTCAAGCTCTTCCATCGATTGCCGCACGCGCATGCGCCGCCCATCGACCAAAAGCAGCTCTTTGTCGTGGCCGAAACTTTGGATGCAGCAGATGTCGTCGAGGTAAACCGTGCGGCTTTCGCGCCCCAGCGAAAACGCGACGGCCGGCCGCCGCTTCGCAAAAGATTGCCCGAATCGGTTCAACACCTCCGCCACGCCTTCCGCCGTGACGGGCTTGACCAGGTAATGCAAAGCGTTGAGCGAGAACGCCTCGACGGCGTGCTCGCGGCTGGAGGTAACGAACACGAGGGCGATCTCGGGAAAGGAGGCGCGCAAGTCGCGTGCCACGTCGACGCCGTTTTCGCGCTCGAGGTAAACGTCGATGAACGCGATGTCGAAGGGCTGCTCGAAAGGCGCGCCTGTGTGGACGCCTGATTGGGCGCGGGCGTTTTCGGGCGCGCCTGCGTGGACGCGGGCCGCGCCAAGCAGTGCCGCGCCGTCGGCAAAACATTCGACGCTCATCGACGGGTCGCACGCCTCAAGCACGCGGGCAAGCTGCTCGCGCTCGGCGGCGTCGTCCTCGCAAACGGCAATACGCACGGCTGCCAACCTCCTTTCGCCCCCTGACGTTTCCCTCTCGTTATTGTATTGGTTGTGAGCCGCCGAGCGAAGATTATCCGCGCATTTCGCTCACGCGTCGGTCAACGACACTCGCGCGCGTGCGCCCGCCGTCACGCCTTCGCGCCGCTCCCCCGCTTCCCGGCGCCTGCGCGCTTGCCCTTCCCCTTCCCCGCTTTCTGAGGCCTGATGAGGCACTTCTCGCCGTAACCGATGAGGTCGACACGACCCGCGCGGCGCAGGGCCTCCTCCACCAGCGCGCGGTTCGCGGGGTTGCGGTATTGGATGAGCGCGCGCTGCAGCGCCTTTTCGTGGGGCGAGCGCGGCACGTAAACGGGTTGCATGGTGCGCGGGTCGAGCCCGGTGTAGTACATACAGGTGGAGACAGTCGACGGCGTGGGGTAGAAGTCCTGCACCTGCTCGGGGTTGTACCCCATGTCGCGGCAGAACTCCGCCAACTCGACGGCCTCCTTCAGCGTGGAGCCGGGGTGCGAAGACATGAGGTACGGCACGAGGAACTGCTTTTTGCCCGCGCGCTCGTTCTCGCGCTCGTAGGCTTTCGTGAAGCGATCGTACACGGCGCGCGGGGGCTTCCCCATGGCGTTGAGCACCGTATCCGACACATGCTCGGGCGCCACCTTGAGCTGGCCCGACACGTGGTGCTCCACCAACTCGCGCAGAAACTTAGGGCCGTGCTCGGCGTCGTGCATCACGTAGTCGAAGCGGATGCCCGAGCGCACGAACACCTTCTTCACGCCCGGCAGCGCGCGCAAGCGCCGCAGCAGCTCTATGTAGTCGGCGTGGTTCGCCTCAAGCTGGCGGCAGGGCACAGGCGCCAGGCAGCGCTTGTGCGCGCAGGCGCCGTGTTCGCGTTGCTTGGCGCACGCGGGCGCGCGGAAGTTCGCCGTGGGGCCGCCCACGTCGTGGATGTAGCCCTTGAAGTCGGGCTCATGCGTGAGCAGCTTCGCCTCGTCCACGAGCGACTCGTGGCTGCGCGCCGAGACGATGCGCCCCTGGTGAAACGTCAGCGCGCAAAAAGAGCACTCGCCGAAGCACCCGCGACAGCTGGTCAGGCTGAACTTCACCTCGGCAAGCGCGGGCACGCCGCCGGCCGCATCGTAGGAGGGGTGCCACGCGCGCGCATACGGCAGACGGTACACGGCGTCCATTTCTTCGGTGGTAAGCGGCGCGGCGGGCGGGTTTTGCACCACGAACTCGTGGTCGGAGTAGGGCTCGACCAGGCGCTTCCCGCGCACCGGGTCGGCGTTGACGTACTGGGCGGCGAAGCTTTCCGCAAAGGTGCGCTTGTCGGCGTTTACAGCGTCCCAGCCGGGCAAAAGCTCGTAGTCGTAGACGTGTTCGAGCGAGCGTGCGCGAAACACCGTGCCGTCGATGAACGTGAGGTCGGAAACGGAAAGCCCCGCGTTCAACGCGTCGGCGATCTCCACGATGGAGTGCTCGCCCATGCCGTAGCTTATAAGGTCGGCGCCGGAGTCGAGCAGGATGGAGCGCTTGAGGGAATCCGACCAGTAGTCGTAGTGCGCCAAGCGGCGCAGACTGGCCTCGATGCCGCCGAGCACGATGGGCGCGTGCTTGTACGTGCGGCGAATGAGGTTCGCGTACACCACCGCCGCGTGGTTGGGACGCTTGCCCGCCACGCCGCCCGGCGTGTAGGCGTCGGCGCGGCGGCGCTTCTTCGCCACCGTGTAGTGGTTGACCATCGAGTCCATGTTGCCGGCCGAAACGAGGAACGCCAGCCGCGGCTCGCCGAACTCGGTGACGGAGGCAGGGTCGGTCCAGTCGGGCTGCGCGATGATGCCCACCTTGTAGCCGTGCGCCTCGAGCAGGCGCGTAATGATGGCGTGGCCGAACGAGGGGTGATCGACATAGGCGTCGCCCGACACGTACACGAAGTCGACCTGGCTCCACCCGCGCGCCTCGGCGGCCGCGCGCGTCATGGGCAGAAAGTCGGCCTCGGTCGGGCGCGGACGCGCGTCGGGCGTAGGCGCAGACTTCTTGCGAGCGGGCGCGGACCCCTTGCGGGCAGAAGCGGGACGCGCCTTTCCCCCGCGCTCAGGGTGCGAAAAGGCAGCGACCCCCTTTTTGGGGGCCGCCGCCTTCGCCTTCTTGCTATGTGGGCTACTCGGCCTTGTCACCGGCAGCTTCGACGGGCTCGGCAGAAGCCTCGGCGCCTTGCGGTTCGTCAGGCTTCGCATACGTAATCTTTGCGTGTGAAAGCGCCCAGCGGTTCGCCTTCATGCGCTCGGCCGACTCGCGCAGCGCGAACCCGCGACCCGACTGCTCGAACTGCTTGCGCGTCTGCTTCGGGTTCATCTGCGGGTTCATCATGCGGCACGCCTGCTCGATGTCCTCGTCGTTGAGCGTCATCTTCTCGTGGCGGAACACCGCGTCAAGCGCAAAGCCTTGCACGAGCATCTCGCGCGTTTGCAGCATGAGCATCATGCCGAACTGCTGCTCGCCGCCGTTCTCCTCGACGAACTCCTCCCAGTTCTTCCCCTGCTGCTGCAGGTTGTTGCGCATGTTCTCCACGAGGTTGTTGCGCATGGACTCGTACGCCTCGTCGGCGATCTTGCCCTCGAAGCGCTGCCCGAGCTCGGACGCCACCGCCTGCATGCAGTAGGAGTCGTACTGCTCGCGGTCCTGGTGCTCAAGGCTGCGCGCGATGTCGGAGCGCAGGTCGGCAAGCGACTTGTACATGGGCATGTTCTTGGCAACCCACGCGTCGTCGATGGTGGGAGCGGCCTCTTTTTGGATCTCCTTGACGGTCACCGTGCAGTCGATGACCTGGGTGATCTCGTTGTAGTTCTCGTCGATGCCGGGACCTTCGAAGGTGAACTGCTTCGTTTCGCCCGGCTGCATCCCGATGATCTCCTTGTCGAAGCCTTCGGGCATATAGCCTTGACCCGCCGTGTAGGTGCGGTTGTCGGTGGTGAGGCCTTTAAGCTCCTCGCCGTTCTCGTAGCACTTCATGGCGATCAGGCAGCTGTCGCCCGGCTCGATGGGCTTGGGGTCGGCCGTCACGAACGAGGTGTAGCGCTTTGCCATGTCCTCGATCTGCGCGTCGACGGCGCTTTCGTTGAACTGGTAGGCGGGCAGGGTGATTTCCACCGGGTCGTAGGACTTCAACTCGTAGTTCGGCTTGAGCGACACCTCGAGGTTGAAGGTAAACGGGCGGCCGCGCTTGAACGCCGTCTTCGGCTCGGGGTGCGGCGGGAACAAAGGCGCGATGTTCTTCTTGTCGAGCACGAGCGGCACGAGCGCCTCAATGGCGCCCGCCTCGACCACCGAGTCGAGGTTTTTGATGCCCATGCGCTCCTCCGCCACCTCGGCCACCGTGCGGTCTTTCTGCGGTTGCAGCCCCATGGACTGGGCAAACGCCACGTGCGCCGCCTGCAGCGCGTTGTTGACCTCCTCGGCCGAGGCCACAACCTCGTAGAGGATTTTGTCGTCGGCCTTCTTCTTTTGCGTTACCTTCATCGCGTGGATTCTCCTTTTCCTCCCCGCGCCCGCCGCCGCGCCGTCGGGTTGCTGCGCCGCCGCGCCGATGCGTTCATGCATCGATACGCAGCGCGTCGCCGCACCGTGGCGCCGCCTCGGGCAAGTCTCGTTTGCATGGGACGTATTTTATCGCAAGCCGCACGCATTGAGCCGACATTGGGAAGGAATGCGCGAGAAAGAAACGCCTCGGACGCGCGATTTCAGACTAGGAGGATGAGGGAGGGCGACGGGCGAAGGCGGGCGGTGAAGGCCGGGGCGCTGCTGCCCTCCGACGAGCACGGGCGAACACGGGGACGTAGCCCTAGCCACAACCCAACCACATCCGCCGTTGCCGCCCCGTCCGCCGCTCCTGCCCTACTTCGCGTGGGCGGGGGCGCGGGTTATGGCTATGGGGACGAAAGTGACGAGGGCGGCGAGCGTTGCCAGCGCGAACAGGCCGATGGCCACGGGCACCGAGGCGTCGAGCGTGTGCACGCCCACGCCGACGACGGCCCACAAAAACACGAGCGGCGCCACCGAGTCGGCGCGGCGGGTGCGCATGAAATAGCCCGCCAGCAGCACGATTGCCGCGAGCACCAGCGTCGACACCGCGCCCGCCA
Source organism: Eggerthellaceae bacterium (assembly GCA_030524475.1). Lineage (GTDB taxonomy): Bacteria > Actinomycetota > Coriobacteriia > Coriobacteriales > Eggerthellaceae > CAAEEV01. The sequence goes on from JAUNGO010000008.1 coordinate 47,106, forward strand.
CGGGCGCACCTTCGCCCATTACACGCGTGACCAGGTTCGACGCGTTCGCCGCAACCGCAACGGTCAGCCACGCCGCATACAGCGAGACGGGCATCCACCCCAAGGCGGTAGGCGGCATCTCGAACGTGCCCTTGCGCACCGCGCGGTACAGCACGGCCACCGTTGCCCACAGCGCCACGATAACCGCCATCGACGCCGCCACCAGCTGCAAGTGGAACAACACAAGCCACGCCACGTTGAGCGCGCAGCTGGCCGCGAACAGCACCGCAACCGCCGTGAGGTCCCACGCCGGGTGCCACGCGCGACGCATCTCGCCGAGCGTGCAGTACACCAGCCATGCGAGCAACGCCAGGTAGATGACGCCCCATATCGCGAACACGTAGCCCGCCGGCGTGAACCACGCAAACACCGCGCCCGACACCTCGGCGCTCGTGGTGCCGCCGAGCCGCAGCAGCTCGAACAGCACGTTGCACACCACCATGGCTGCAAACGCCACCCACATGGCAGCCAAATACGACCTCGCCGAACGCCTTACCTTCATTCCGCGCATACTGCGCACCGTGCCCTCACGCATGAGCGGTCTCCTTTCCGCCAAGCCAATCGATGCTGATCAGCATACGGAAAGAAGACCGCTTGAAAGATGCGGGCGAATAGCAGGTTGCCTACGGTTGGGAAACGGGTGAACAAGGGAAGCGGGCGCTCGCCCGCAGCCCTCTACCCCTCGTAGGTTACGCGGGCGCCCTGGGGGGTGTCCTCCACCGTGAAGCCGAGCTCGGCCAGGCCGTCGCGCACGGCGTCGGCCACCGCCCAGTTCTTCTCCTTGCGCGCCGCCGCACGCGCCTCGAGCAGCGCGTCGACCGCAGCCTGTTTGTCGGTGCCGGCAAAGCCCGCCACCTCGGCCGCCAGCGTAAGCACGGCGTCGGGGTAGGCCGCGCCGTCCTCGCCCGCCGCTTCCGCCGCCGTCACGTCGATGCCGAGCACGCCCATGAGCTCGACCACCGCATCGCGCGCTGAGCGCACCGCTTGCGTATCGGACGCGCACACAACAACGCCGCCCAGCGCCGCGTTCATCTCGCCCACCAGCGTGAACACCGCGCCCAGCGCCTCGGGAGCGTTGAAGTCGTCGTCCATCGCCTCGGTGAACGCCGCGCGCGCCGCCTCGACGGCCGCCGAGAGTGCCGCCGTGTCGACGGGCGAGCCACCCGCAGCCTCGCCAGCGCCCGCGCCGCTCTCGTCCGCCGCGTTCTCCAGCTGCCAGTCGACGTTGCGCACCGCATTCTCAATGCGCGTGAGCGCCGCGTCGGCCTCGGCCAGGCGCTGATCGCCGAACACGAGCGGGCTTCTGTAGTGCGTCTGCAGCGTGAGCATGCGCAGCGCCTCGGGGCGCACCAACTCCAACGCCTCGTGCAGCAGCAGGAAGTTGTTGAGCGACTTGCTCATCTTCTCCGCCTCGCCCGTCTCGGCGTTGGCGACTTGCAGCATGCCCGAGTGCATCCAGTGGTTCGCGAACGTGCACCCGTAGGCCGCCTCGGACTGCGCACGCTCGTTCTCATGGTGCGGAAACACCAGGTCAGCGCCGCCGCCGTGGATGTCGAACGGCAGCCCCAGGTACTTGTGCGACATCGCCGAGCACTCGATGTGCCAACCCGGGCGCCCCGGCCCCCAGGGCGACTCCCACGAGGGCTCGCCCGGCTTCGCCGCCTTCCACAGCGCGAAGTCGAGCGGGTCGCGCTTGCGGTCCTCAAGCCCCTGCCCGTCGGCGCGCAGCTCGCGGTGACCGCCCTCCATCTCGTCGACGTTGCGCCCCGAAAGCGCGCCGTAGCCCGCGTACGAGCGCACGGCGAAGTACACGTCGCCGTCGACCTCGTAGGCGTGCCCGCCGTCGATAAGCTGCTGCACCAGCTCGATCATTGTGTCGATTTCCTCGGTCGCCTTCGGGCGCACCGTGGGGTCGGCCACACCCGCCGCGTGCATGTCGGCGATGAACGCCTCGGTGTATTCCGCCGCCACCTCGGCCGCCGTGCGCCCCTCGTCGTTGGCGCGCTTGATGATCTTGTCGTCGACGTCGGTGACGTTTTGCACGAACGTCACCTTAAACCCGCGCCACTCCAGGTAGCGGCGGATAGTGTCGAACGCGATGAACGTGCGCGCGTTGCCGATGTGGATGCGGTTGTACACGGTGGGGCCGCACACGTACATGCGCACGTGCCCTGCCTCAAGCGGCTCGAAGTCAACCTTGCGCCGCAGCTTGGTATCGTAAAGTCGAATGCCCATGAAAGCCCCTCTCGAAAATTCGCGAATGCCGAAATTGTAGCACGCAGGCGCGCGCACCCCATAACAAAGCATGACAAAGGGACAGGTCATTTGTCACACGAGAAAGGCACACGGGTCGAGCAAGAACGAAATTGGCAGACGATGCCCGAGACGCAAAAATCGCGACGTGGCTTTGCTCTTTTACCCTATACGCCGCGAAGCTGTGCCGAAGACCTCTCCTCCACCACGATGACCAATCGCGATAATCTCAACAACCTCGACCGCTCCATTCGCGATGCGGTAAATCACACGCAACCCTTCGGCACGAAACTTAAGCTCCCGACATCCAGCAAGATCGCCTGAAAGCGGCTTCCCGATTTCATCACCGCGAGCAGCAAGCCGAGCCAAACCCTTGTCAACGAGCTTTCGAACCGAGCCGTCAAGCGACAGATACTCTTTTTGCGCCGCACGATCAATAAACGCCAGCTCGAAACGTGCGCCCGTCATTCAAAAAGCTCCGCATCAGGAATGTCGTCAGCTTCGATCTCGCAAAACGCACGATAAGCATCTTCCCCAAGAGTTTCCTCAAGCGACAGCGGCTTATGCAACGAGTCGGAATCGGCCGCAGCCACGCGCTCGGCAGCAACGCGATAAAAGAGTTCTTCACGAAGGCGATCGAGCTCAAGGGCCATGCTCTCAAACTCATCGAAATCGACAATAACCGTATCAATTCCGTCGTTCCGATCGGAGACGTAAAGAGGGTTTCGCTTGGCACGACGGCGCATTTCCCCAAAGTTCTTGCCCGCTTGAGTTGAAGTCACAACCTGATCACGGCTAAACGCAATTTTATCGCCAACTATAGCAACCATATTGAGCCAATCTCCGTACTTAAATACCTTATTAATACGGATTATAACACTCAATTAGTACGGATAAACTCACATAGCGTATCTTCGAAGGCGAACACGGGGACACCGCCTTTGTCACAGGCGCGCTACCAGGCAAGTGGCGTAGGCGGTGATGCCTTCCTCGCGGCCCTCGTAGCCGAGCCACTCGGTGGTGGTGGCCTTCACGCCCACGTTCTCCACGTCGACGCCCATCGCCGCTGCCAGGTTCGCGCGCATGGCGTCGCGGTGCGGCGAGAGCTTCGGCGCCTGGCACGCCACCACCGAGTCGACGTCGAGAATCTCAAAGCCCTGATCGCGCACGTGTTTTGCCACCGCTGCCAACAGCTTCATGGAGTCGGCGTCCTTGTAAGCCGGGTCGGTGTCGGGGAACAGCTTGCCGATGTCGCCCTCGCGAATCGCACCCAGCAGCGCGTCGGCCACCGCGTGCGCCAACACGTCGGCGTCCGAGTGCCCCAGAAGCCCCCGCGCGTGCGGGATGTCCACGCCGCCCAAAATGAGTTTGCGTCCCTCGGCGAACGCGTGCACGTCCATTCCCAACCCCGTGCGCAAATTCCGCAAATCCATGCAACCGCCCCTCACGTGTGACAAAGGGACAGGTCATTTGTCACATTGCAAAACCGTTCATTCCCCCGCGTTCAGGTTCGATGTGACAAGCGACCTGCCCCTTTGCCACACGACACGCCTCGACGCTACCCGAGGTCCTTCGCCGCCAGCATTCTCACCGCGCTTGCCAGCATCACGTAGTCTTCCGGCACCGTGAGCTTGATGTTGTCGCGCTTGCCCTCGACCACCAGCACGCGCCCGCCCAAACGCTCGATCAACGACGAGTCGTCGGTGCCCACAAACCCGTCCGACAGCGCGCTCGCGTGCGCGCGGCGATAGATGTTCGTGCGGAACACCTGCGGCGTCTGCGCGTTCCAAAACACGCTGCGATCGGGCGTTCCCATGATCACGCCGTCTTCGACCACCTTGAGCGTGTCGACCGCCGGATGCGCCACCACCGCGCCGTCGGCATCGAAGTTGCCCTTCACCGTGTTGATGGTGTGCAAAATGAGGTCGGGCGAGATCAACGGGCGCGCGCCGTCGTGCAGCACCACGTACTCGTACTCGTCGCCGACATACTCCAGCCCCGAAAACGCCGACTCCTGGCGAATGGAACCGGCGGGCGCCAGCACCACCGGCGTCACGAACGGGAACGGATCAATAGCGCGCTTGAGATACTCGTCGGCGCGCTCCTCCGGGCACACGATCACGATGAGCCCGATGTCGCCCACCGCGTCGAACGCCTCGGCCGACCACGTGAGAATCGGCTTGCCGGCAATTTCCACGAGTTGCTTGCCGCCCTCCTTGCCGAAGCGCTCGCCCGTGCCGCCCGCCAAAATGATGGCCGCCGTCTGGGGCTTCTTGTCGACAACGCCCTTCAGGCTCATCGACGCCTGGCTGAGCGCATCGAAGTCGAGCCCGCCAAGCGTGAAATCAGGCGCATGCAACGCCTCAGGCTCATAGATAGGATCGATCGTCTTGGCCATGGGGCATCCCTCCTGGAAAAGTAGTCACGTCCGCGCAATTCGGACATGGCACCAGTTTACACCAACGCAGCGAGGACGAAGGCGTGCGGCTATGCCCCTTTGCGCCAGGTGCTCGGCAGGAAGGGGCAGCCCCATTCGTGGGTGCTGCGGAAGTAGCGCACGAGGAACGGGGGGCAAGCAAGAGGGCGCAGGCGCAGGAAAAACGCCTACAACGCCTGATTCGCAGCCACCCTAGGAAAGTCGTGGCTGCAAAACGGCCGTTGTAGGCGGTTTTTCTTGGAAAATGGCT